>NZ_JAUNLM010000112.1 GCF_030532265.1 Clostridium sp.
TGATACCCCTAGGTAGCTTTACTTTAACAGCTGTTAAAACATCAGTAAAAAGTGCTACAAAGGAGCAAGCTATAAATGCTGGACAAGGCGTTTTGGAGCAGGTTAAAGACATAAAAGGTAGTGAGCTTTTGAATTTAGATAAAACTATTATGGATTATAATAAGGATTATGATGAGAAGTGTATTAATCAAAGTTCAGGGCTTATAGTAAGCAAGAAAAAAGGTGAGGATTATTATAGAATACAGCAGAATGAATATGAAGTGAAAGATTCTAAATATAACTTCAATATAGAAGGAACTATGAGTTTAGTAAAAACAGCTTTTAAAATAAATGAAGATGCAGATAAAAATTGGGGAAGTCCTGATGCCAATTATTGTATTTATATAAGTGGATATTATATAGATAGTTATAAGATAGTGGGAAATCAGTGGCGTAAGCCTGAAAGCTTAAGTGAAGAAAGTACAAATAAAAATGATGTAGAAAAAGATGAGTATAATTTATCAATAATTAGAAGAAAAAATAAGATAACAATTGAATGGCTTAATAAAGTTGTTACATTTAATGTTGGAGAAGATGAGTCTCCCAAAATAAAAATACTCTTTTCTGGTGACGAAAGAAATAAAAAAATTAATTTAAAAATAGATAATTTTGATACAAAGAATAGTCTAGATGTTTATGCGTGTAAGTATGTAGGTAGTGGAATTTATTATGAACTTAAAAAAAGTGATTCTAATAGCAATGGAATAGTTAATATTTATATAAATTATAGTACTCAAAATAGATATACATATAAGGATGGACTTTATAATATTGAAATAAATGTAAAATACAAAGATGAAGTAATTTATAAAATTAATACTACTGAATTTATAGAAGGGTGATAAGTATGTTTAAAAAAAATAAGAAAAAAGGAGCTACACTTGCATATGTAATAGTAGTATTGGCAATAGTTGCAACAATAGGAACTGCAATAGTTGCTCTTTCTTTATCAAATTATAAAGCTATAATTGTTCATGGTAAAAAAACAGAAAATTTATATATGTCAGAATCAGGATTAGCTAAAGTTCAAGATGTTTTAAAAGAAGTAACTGCAAAGGCTATAGATGATGGAAATAAGGCTGTAGATGAAAAAAAACTAGAAATATCAAGTGGAGAAATAATAGGTAAAAATAATAATGATGGTTATAACACCTTAAGTGAAGATATAAGTAAAAAACAAAATAGTATTTTTAAAGAGGAATACAAAAAATCAGTAATTAATCAATTGATTAATAATAAGAAAAAGAGTTTGTTTTTATATGATGATAAAAATAAAAATGTAAAATTTAATGAAGAATTAATAAACTTGAAAAATGATGATGAAAATAAAATAAGCGATGATGGAAATTATAACATATGCTTATCTGATATAAATAAAAAAAGTGTTGTTTTAAGTAATTGGGAAAAACAATTTAAATTTTATGAACCTAAAGAAAAAAATGAAAGCGAACAGGAAATTAGTTTTAGACTTAAATCTAAATTTAATGTAAAAGATGGAAATGAGTATAGAAACTATAAAGAAGTTTCATTAACTTTTAATATAGAAGTTCCAAATTATAATGGAGCAACCTGCGTTAAAAGAATTCCTTTATATAATATTCTAACAGAGGGGTTAGTTGTTGGAGATGATTTGAATATAAAGAATGGTTCTAATTTATCTATAGATGGTAGTGTTTTTGTGGCTGCAAATGCTGAAGGTGATGATTTAACTAATAATAATATAAATAACAATGTAAATTCTGATAAAAATATTAATGGTATTTTAATATCAGGTGGGAAGTTGTATGTTAATAATGGAGATTTGGTAAGTAAAGAAGATATTAGGTTGAATTCAAATAATAGCATATTAAATGTTGGAACAAAGATTGTAGATAATAAATATGGTATTTATACAGGAAATTTAGGAATAAATGAAGTTGGAATTGGAAAAGGAAAAAATATTTCAAATAGTAAAATAGACTCAAAATATCCTGCATATACAATGAATGATTTAATATTGAATGGAAAAGAATCTACTATAAAGTTAGATGGAGGATATTATGGAATAAATAGTAATAGAACAAATGAAGCTGATGGAAGAATAAATAATTCTAGTGCTATAATAGTCAATTCTCCTGATATAGGTAATGGATCACAAATAGATATAGGTACAGAGGCTGTAATAATGGGAAGTGCTTATATTAATACAATAAATGAAGTATATCAAACAGGAGAATCTGTAGCAATTAAGGGAAATTATATTGCTTATACTGTTGATGATGGAAGTGGAGTTTCATTTAAATACTATAATCCATTGCAATTAGCAGACATAAAATCTAGTTTTGATAAAGATGGAATTAATTATAGTGAAGTTGAAAATAAGGCTAGGTATTTTAAAAACTCTTATGAAAAGAATATTAATAATATTAAAGATAAGATTAAGATAAAAGGAATTAGCTTGCCGCAAAAAACAAGTAGTATAGGTATAAGTATAGATAAAGAAAGAGGAGTAGAGTTAAATAACTTAACTTTAGATAAGCAGGAGCAAATAAGAGGAAATGAGATTAAAAAATATGAAGATAAGACAAGCTTAATAAAGGACATTAAATCAGAAATAAATTTTCCAAATGACAAGATAAATAATATTGAGGCTTTAAATAGTGGTGATGAAAGTAATTTAATATATATAGATAACAATAGGTATGACAATGGAGATACCCTTACTATTGAATATGGAAATGACTATAGTTTGGATAAAAATTTTCTAAAATTAAAAAATGGAAAAGCTTCTGGAATAATAATAACTAATAAAAATATAAGAATAAAATCTAATAAAAATAAGCCTATAGAATTTACAGGAACAATAATAACTACTGGTAGTTTTAGCATTGATGATAATGCAAGTATGAAGATTACTTACAACAAAAGTGATATGAAAGATTTTTTAGGAAGTAATTATTCAGAACTAAAAGATATATTCTTAGGAAGTTTTAATGATACAACTTACCTATATGTTGATTCTGATGCTGACAGAAGTGATAACTCATTCGATTTAGTTAAAACAAGTAACTGGGAAGTAAACTAAGCTATTAAGAGAAGGTTGGTGATTAAGTGAAAAATTTAAAATTAAAAAGAAGAGGGCTTTCTCTTATAGAATTAGTTGTGGCACTATCATTAATAGCAATAATATTAATGATAGTTAGTCCATTTTTTATTTCAAATTATGTAACTTTAGATAAGACAAGCAATCAAATAGATTTTCAAAGGGAAGCAAAGGCCATAATGAATTATTTTACTGATTCAGCTATGGAAGCATCTAATATAGAAAGCTTAACTAATGTTAAAGATGAGGTTCTTTCAAATAATACTTATACTGATAGTCTACAAAAGAACTCTTTAAAATCAAATGAGGGCTATCTTAAA
>NZ_JAUNLM010000031.1 GCF_030532265.1 Clostridium sp.
ATTATTATATAATAATAATTATCCGTTGT
Organism: Clostridium sp.; assembly: GCF_030532265.1. Taxonomy (GTDB): domain Bacteria; phylum Bacillota; class Clostridia; order Clostridiales; family Clostridiaceae; genus Clostridium. The sequence continues at coordinate 30 of NZ_JAUNLM010000031.1, forward strand.
AAACATCTTTTTTAAAATTTTTCTATAAAATTTTATTTTCTCTCACTTTTTTACAAAAACCTTACTTTTTTACATATTTTATAATATTATATTTATATATGGTATTTAATAGGAGGTATTTATGAAAAGGAAAACTTATAATAAAGCTTATCTAAAAAATAAAAAAAGAAAACTTAGAAGGAATCGTATAATTAGAAACAGAATAATATTCTCTATCATATTAATTTTACTTATAATATCTATATCTTATATATCAAATAAAATTATTAATAAAAGCACTGATAATAAAGATGTAACAACTATTTCTAATGATAAATCTAAAAATAATGAATCTATTGCTAAAGAACCTGAAAAAAAAGATGTTTTAATATCTTTTGCCGGTGATTGTACTTTAGGAACAGATACAACATTCGATCAATCAACAAGTTTACCAACAACTGTAAAAGCAAATGGCAATGATTATTCTTACATATTTAAAAATGTTAAACCTATATTTAGTAAAGATGATTATACTCTTGTTAACTTAGAAAGTACATTTACTAATTCTACTGAGAAAGTTGATAAAGGAGCATCTGTTCAATTTCATTTTAAAGGTCCTAAGGAATACAGCAATATATTAATAGAAGGTTCTATTGAAGGAGTTACAGTTGCAAATAATCACATATACGATTACGGACAAAAAGGCTTTAATGATACTATTAATGCTTTAAAAGAGAAAAAAATTGATATAACTGGTGAGGGGCACATAATAAAAAAGACTATAAAGGGAATTAAATTTGGATTTTTAGGATATCAAGCATGGGATAATAGTGAAAATACTAAAGCAAAAATTAAAAAGGATATTGATGATTTAAAAGCTTTAGGAACTCAAATTATAATTCCATATTTTCATTGGGGAATAGAGAGAGAAAATAAACCTACTAATTATCAAGTTGATTTAGCTCATTTTTCAATAGATAATGGAGCTACTATGGTTCTAGGTTCTCATTCTCACGTAATACAAGGACTTGAAAATTATAAGGGTAAGCTTATTGCTTATTCACTTGCAAACTTTGCGTTTGGAGGAAATTCTAATCCTCAAGATAAGAAAACATTTATATTACAAGGAAAATTTAATTTTAGTGATAATAGCTTAAGTGATATTGAATTTAAAGTTTTACCTGCTACAATATCATCTATTTCAAGCAGAAATGATTATGTTCCTACTTTAGCTAAAGGAGAAAGTGGAAAATCTATTTTAAAATTTATAAATAGTTTATCTCCTACTTTAGATGGAAAAATTTCTGAAAATTATTTTAAACTTTCTAATTAAATAAGTGTAGCAATTAATTGCTACACTTATAAATAAAAAATAAAATCCTAAAGGTTAAAACCTTTAGGATTTCTTAAACAGATTAAAACTATCTGTTGTTATTTCTTTGGTTTTTCTTAGCGATTCTGCATTCTTTACATCTTACTGGATCGTTATCGAATCCTTTTTCTTTGTAAAATGCTTGTTCTCCTTCAGTGAAGATGAATTCTTTACCGCAATCTTTACATACTATTGTTTTATCCATTCTAAATTCCTCCTAGTTAAAGACCCTACTTAATTATAAATTCTCTAAAAAGGAGAAAATTATAACCTAATTAAACATCTTTAATAACTTAAATTTTGTATTTCTACTTTAAATATTATATCATAATTAAATATAATAAACAAGTTTTTTACAAAAAATAATTAATATTTTAAATTTTTAAAATATTCAAAAAATAAATATAATTTTATAAATAAAAATAGCAGACACTAAAATATTTAGCATCTGCTATTTTTTAGTATAAATTTATATTAACCAAAATATCTATCTAATACACCCTTGAATGCTTGACCATGTCTTGCTTCATCTTTACACATTTCGTGTACTGTGTCATGGATTGCATCTAGGTTTAATTGTTTAGCTAAAGTTGCTAATTCTTTCTTTCCTTCACATGCTCCAAATTCTGCATCTACTCTTGCTTGTAAGTTTTTCTTTGTATCTGCTTCTAATACTTCACCTAAAAGCTCAGCGAATTTTGCAGCATGTTCTGCTTCTTCAAATGCAGCTCTCTTATATATTTCTGCAACTTCTGGGTATCCTTCTCTGTCAGCTTGTCTTGACATTGCTAAGTACATTCCTACTTCTGTACATTCTCCAGTAAAGTTTGCTCTTAATCCTTCTACGATTCTTTCGTCTACTCCCTTAGCTACTCCGATTCTATGTTCATCAGCCCAAGCCATATCTCCTTCTTGAACTTTGAATTTATCAGCACCTGCTCCACATACTGGACATTTTTCTGGTGCAGTTTCTCCTTCATAAACATATCCACAGATTGTACATACAAATTTTTTCATAATTAACTCCTCCTCATATTCAAACCCACTTTTATATACATTATAACTTAATGTATCTATTTCAATAAATTATAATCTACATATTTGGATTAAGAAAATTTAATTTCTTACTATGAACTTATTATATAATAATAATTATTAGTTGTAAATAACTTTTTCTTAATCCTTTGTTAATTTAATTTTAAATTAAGGTATATTATTTTACATTTTTGAATAAAATACGTTAAATAATTCCTTAATGTTAATTATAACTAAAATTCCCTCTAAATTCTACTATTTAATTTACATTTCATACATTATCTAACCTCTTTCCCAAAAGGCATAAGTGAAAGCTTAGCAATTTTTAAGCTTTGTGCTGCAAATGGTATACCTATTATTGTTATACATAAAAGTATTGCACTTAATATATTTGCTAAACACATTGCTAATCCACCAAATATTATCCATAGTATATTCATTACAAGACTAACTCCACTATCATTTACTGTAACTACATCTCTTCCAAAAGGTGCTAATTGTAACTTTGCCATTTTAAAACATTGTAAACCAACTGGAATTCCAATTATTGTTAGGCACCATAATACCCCTATAAATAACCACCCTATTGAATTAAAAAACCCTCCAAATATTATCCATATAATATTTCCAAGACAACTCACTTTATCAACCCCTTACTTAAAATTAATAAATAAATTCCTTAATAAAAATTATATTTATAAAAAAATATATATTATTACTAAATTATCTTATTATATATTATTTTTAAATTACTATAAAGTTTATAAAATAAAAAATAAACTCAAGAAAATTCTTAAGTTTATTTTTAACTATTTTTAAAATGTTACATTATAATTATTCTATATTATTTAATTATATAATTTCATTATTTTTTTGCATTCTTCCATTACAGCATCTTTTATTTCCTTCGGTTCTAAAACTTCACAGGAAGAACCCATTTCTAATATCCATTTAACTATATCTGGTTTTCCTTCTATAAGTCCATTATATATAATATATCCTTCTTCTTTATAATCCTCAAACTGATCTTTTTCTACCCATATATGTTCCTTAAAACACTTTGCGTAAGGATAATGTATTTTTAACTTAATATCATATTTATTAGTATCACTATATATACCAATCCTTCTTTTTAAATATGATTTAACATCAAAGTCATCATCTTTAAAATCTTCATCTAATTCCTCAAGATTTAGTATTCTTACTAATTTAAAATTTCTAACTTCATTTCTATATTCACAAAAAGCTACTATATAACTTGCTCCTTCGTATATATAGATTCCATAAGGATGTATTACTCTAATCATTTCTTCATCATTCATATTAGAATATCTTATTTTAATCTTTTTCTTATTAGATATTGAATTATTAACTATTTTCCATTTATCTTTTAAATTTATATTATATCTATTTATTCTCTTATGTTGAGCTACTGCACAATTATTGCAAAATTTATCATTATCTTTACCATAATCCGCTAATATCTTTAATATTCCTGAATTAAAATCTTCTTTTAAAGGAAAAGTTCCTCTTTCTAAATAATTAATACCAAGTTTAAGTGCTATTGCTTCATCTTCACTTAATCCAACAGCTATTAAACTTGACTCCTTATCTATACTATAACCTCCATACCTTCCTCGCTCTTCCTTTATATTAATTCCTGCCATACAAAGAGCTTCTTTATATCTACTAATTTGCCTAACATCAACTTCTAGCTTATTTGCAAGTTCTCTTCTTGACATTTTCTTTCTAGTCTTAAGGAGTACTAACATATTTAAAGCATTATTTATCTTTCCTATAATCCCTCACCTGCTATACTACTAAATTACCCATCTCATAATTCAAAAAAAAAATGAGATTTCACCCCCTAGTAAAATCTCATAATCAATATAATTCCTTTTATTGCCGTTCAATTGTAGTTAAAAGATTAATTTACCTTATATAAAATAATTTGAGAAAACTTATTTAATATTGTAATCAGGAATTATTATTATAATAATATAATACAATTTAATGGTGACGTATAAATGTAACATTTTATTTTTTTATTAAATTTTAAATTATATGATAATTTTATCATAAAACCATAATTTTTTACATATATTTACCTTCTTAAATGAGTATTTATTAACTTTAATAAAATTTTGTCTTTTATACAAGTTTTAATTACTTAAACTAAAAAATTTATAGTATAATTAAATTATAAAATAGCTCTAATTTGAAAGGAGTTGATATTTTATGATGCTTAATTCTAAATCAACCGTAAAATTCTTTTCACTTCTTAGTATGATTTTTATAATTACAACCTTATTAATTGAAAAAATCCAACTTATTGACATTCCTGTACATTCAACTTTTATTTTATTAATTTTACTTATTTTATTAATGATTATTATTATAAAAAATTCATAATAAAATAAACAAAAGTAGAGTTATTTTATTAACTCTACTTTTATTTATAGAAAAACTATAAAATTAAAAATTTTAATTGTTGTATACTTTCTATAATACATTCATTATTTTTAATTCAAATAAAAGCATTATTCAAAATATTTCTTTTTATTATTTACTTTCCATATCACTTTTTAATTCTTTAGCAAATTCTTTTTGTAAAGCTTCTTCTTCTTTTTCTTCTTTATCAAGCTCTTCTGTTATAGCTTTTCCTAATTTATTAGCTTCTTTTTGGTCTTCTTTATATTCTTTTGTATTTTCTTCTGCTACTTTAAGATCTTCTTCTGCTTTTTTTATTATTTTTTCTCTTAATTCTTCTACTTTTTTGCTCATTTTAAAACCTCCTAAAAAATCAAAAATGATTTTCTTTAATTAATCTTTATAATTTGATTGTACTTACGGTTTAATTATAGCAATTAAATTTTATAATTATATATTTTTGAATTAAGTTTAATAATAAATAATATGATTATTTACAAATAGAAATTTTTATTCATTTATATATAATTTCTATATTTTTTAAACAAATTTTAAATAAGGAGATATAATATTAGAATTGTCTAATTTTATATCTCCTTACATTTAATATAGCTTAGAAATTAATTAAATTACTAATTTATTTATAGATGAAGAACTTTTTTCTTTGTTAATTTCGTCTATAACATCTTGCCTTACTTTATTGCGTTTACTATAATCCTCTTTTATTATTCCAGCCTCATTCTCAACATCAATTTCTTTTCTTGAAGCACATGCTGATACTATAGCTATAGTTGCTAATACCATAACCACTCCTATCACTACATACTTACTTTTTTTCATTTGTAATTCCTCCAAAATACTTTTATAAAATTTGTATCATTATAGTAATAATTAGCTATTAACATTTCTACTTTTTGTAAATCTTATATTAATTTTCTTTAATTTTATTTTATCATTTTATATATTCTGTGTCTTAATATATAAAAATATTAAAATTTTGTTTACATTTTAGTTTTTAAAAATTATATAGTATTTTAGTATTATTTATTTACAAATTATCATCATAGAATGAGCTTTAAGTCCTGGTATATAACCATTTTTAGCTACCCCTATTGGCTCTGCTGACACTATTTTCTCATCTGCTATTATATACCAATCCCTATTATCAATTATAGGAATAGATCTATTAACATCATAATTATCAATTGATGAACTATTATATATAATAACAAAATCCTTATACTTACTATTATTAGCTTTAAAATGAGCTATTATTACTCCTGTTGTATCATTATTATCTTGGAAATATATATTTAAATTTTCTCTAATTTCATCTTGAGTTTTCATTTTAAATATATTAAAGTTTCTTCTTAACTTTATAAGTCCTTTATAATAATTAAATACTTCTATAAACTTTTCTTTTTCTGCCCAATTTATTGCATTTATTTTATCAGAGCTTTTATAGCTATTATAATCACCCTCTTTAGTTCTTAAAAATTCAGCTCCACTTTGAATAAATGGTATTCCTTGTGCTGTAAATATTAAACTTGCACCTAAAATATTTTCTTTCACATAATAATTTTTAAATATTTCACTTCCAGAAAGTTCTTTAATAGAATCTCTATAATGCTTGTTTTGTACACTATAATTATCAGTCTTAACTATTTGATCCCATATTGTATAGTTATCATGTGAAGCTAAATAATTTATACTTTCTATTGGATTATAAGTTATTGTATTAATTGAACCTTTTAAACCCTCAATTACCTTCCAAGCCTTTTCTTTATTATGCTGATCTCCATTTATAAAACCTCTTGATGGTGAATTATCCCCTCTAAGGGCATCTCTAAAATCATCATTAAAAATTGAAAAACCAAGCCCCTTTTGACTTCCTTTATAAGTTCCATTTCTAACTTCTGAATTACCACCTTTCCATGGCTCCCCATAAATTAATATATTTTTATTAATTTCTTTAACTTTCATAACTATTTCTTTCATAGTTTCTAAATCTATAAGTTCCATAAGGTCAAACCTTAATCCATCAATGTGAAAATCTCTTATTAAATGTAAAATAGAATCTATTATAAACTTTCTAATCATTGGTCTTTCTGTTGCTATTTCATTTCCACATCCAGATCCATTAGTATAATTTCCATAAATATCACTTCTAAAATAATATCCTGGAACTATATTGTCCATATTTTTTGTGTCATACATATGATTGTATACAACATCCATTACTATCATTAATCCATTTTCATGAAATGTCTTAATCATCTCTCTAAATTCTTTTATTCTTACATAAGGATCCCTTGGATTTGTTGAGTAACTTCCTTCTATTGCATTAAAATTTTGTGGGTCATATCCCCAATTTCTATTTTCTTCACTTTCCATACTTTCATCTACTGTTTTAAAATCAAACACTGGAAGTAAGTGTATATGCGTTACTCCTAACTCTTTTAAATGATCTAATCCTGTTTTTACAGTTTTACCTGTATATTTATTTTTAAATACTGTTCCTTCTTGAGCTGCCCCTAAAAACTTTCCTCTTAACTCCTTAGGAACTCCTGATGTTTCACTTATTGTAAAATCTCTTATATGCATTTCATATATTATTGAATCTTCTATACTTTTGATTTTAGGTTTAATATAAGAATTCCATTTATAAGGAACAGCTCTTTCATTAGTTAAACTAATTAAAGCTCCCTTTTTACCGTTTAGACCTACGGCTTCAACATAAGGGTCAACTGCATATGTTATTTTAGTATAAACTTTATTTTTTTCATCAATTTCATTAAAGTATAATCTATATAAATAATATTTTTCTTCATTTGTATTTCTAAATATTTCACATTTAAATGTGCCATTTTCTTTATTTTTCATCATTTCATATGATTCTAAAAAATCCTCATTTAAATCTTCATTATTTTTATAAATTAAAACCTCAACTTTTTTAGCTGTTGGTGCCCAAAGCTTTAACCTTATTGTATTTTCTTTAAAAGTTACCCCCAAGTCATTACCACCATAATAAAAGTTTTCTAAGTAATCTCTTATCATAACTTTGCATGACGAAAACATACTTGATGCTCTTATTTCCAAAAGACTTGATGGTTCTATATTGTCTGGAAAATTTATAATTAAAACTTCTCTTTGCTTTTCCTTAACTATTGTTGATATATTATCTACTTTTATTCCATTTATATATAAGAAATATTTTATTCCTATAATAGGCTCATGTGATAAAAATACTCTTATTTTATTTTTATTGTCCATTATAGCTTTTTCTATTTTAGGAGCAGTAAGCTTTATTGCTTCTTTTAATGATGTAGTAATTTTATTATTTTCATATATTAAATAAATATTTTTTTCATCTTTATTTAAATTAAATGTATTAGTCTGTTCACTCCAATCATTTACCCATCCATTACCCCATATTCTTTTTCTCAATATAAACTTATCTTTCCTTAAAAACTCCCCTATACCAAGGTCAGTCTTAAAATTAAGAGAAACTTCTTCACCATGTTTGTTATCATCAAAACTCCATATATTCCAACTAAAATTGTCACCAAAATACAATCCATTTCCTTTTATAAATTGAAAAAATGATCCTTTTTCTTTATATTTTCTAACTATTATAGTTTTTTTAGCCCATCTTTTTGTTTCTTCATCTATGGCTACTATTATAATTTCTGTTCCTTCTTTTACTTCTTCTGAGACCTTCAAAATATTTTCTTCTATATGTACTCCTTCAACTTTACTTTCTAAATAAAAAATTGAATCTTCAATAGGTATATTTCCATATAATGATTTTTTAACTAAAACAAGTTCTGTTGGATAATATTCTGAAACAAAGTTTGCTGAAGATTTAATTTCTATAACTTCATTAAACCCTTCCCAGTTAAATGAAAATTCCTCTATATTTTGATTCCAGTTATTTATATAAACTTCATTTCCTTCAGAATCTATTATTAAGTATCCATACTTATATTCGCCATTCCTTAATCCTTCTGAGAAAGTAATATCTCTAATCATTTTCACATTTCCATCTGAAGTATCTAAATTCCATTTAAGTTTAAAATCGTCTTTTTTCTTCCAATCATTAAAGTCTCCAAGTACAAAAGCATCTACCGCACCTTTATAATCAATTGAAAATCTAATAGTATTAGTAAGTGGACTTAATTCTAATTCATATCTTGATCCATTATAATCTACTACTTTCCTTTTTAATGAATTGAACATATAAAACCTACACCTCTATTTTTAATTTCAATATTATTAATTATTTTATAAACTATATTTTGATTCATATATATGCTAAATTTAACTATACTATTTCATTATGGACATATAATAATATTTTTATCATAAATTTATATATAACATATAAAAAGAAAAAAAACTCTAACCAGTATAAACTAACTAGAGTTTTTTATTTATATAAACCTTCTATTTATTATTTGTTATAAGAATCATCTCTCTTAAAATTTTACAAGCCACAGCTGTAGATACACCTGTACTATCATATTGTGGAGATAATTCATTTATATCGAATCCTACAATATTTAATCCTTTAAGCTTTAATATTGAATTTAATAACTCTTTAAATTCAACTCCACCAGGTTCTGGAGTACCTGTTCCTGGAAATACTGATGGATCTAAAACATCTAAATCTATAGTTATATATACTGGAAAATTCTTAACTTTATCTATAGCAAATTCTAAATTATCTAAATTAAATTTATTTGTATATACATGTTGTTTTCCCCAATTAAATTCTTCTTTTGATCCTGAACGTATTCCAAATTGAAATATTTTATCATCCCCAACTAAATCCCAAACTCTATGAAGTACTGTTGCATGAGATAACTTTTCCCCTAAATACTCTTCTCTTAAATCTGCATGAGCATCAAAATGTATAACATGAACATTTGGATACTTTTTAAAAACAGCTCTAAAGTTTCCTAATGTTACTAAATGTTCTCCACCTATCATAGCCGGTATTTTATCATCTAATACGACTTTAGCTGAAAATTTTTCTATTTCTTTAAGTGCCATTTCACTGTTTCCAAAAGGTAATTCTAAATCTCCACCATCAAATACTTTCATATCATAAAGGTCAATATCTTGATAAGGGCTATAACTTTCAAGTCCCCAAGAATCTATTCTCATAGTTTGACTTGCAAATCTTGTACCTGGTCTAAATGATGTTGTTGAATCAAAAGGTGCTCCAAAAACTACAACTTTTGCTTCATCATATTCTGATTCACACCCTATAAATGTTGAAATATTTTTATTCATTTGCATTTTCTAAAGCTTCCTTTACATAGTTTGGAAGAGCAAATGCTCCTCTATGAAGTTCTGTGTTGTAATATTTAGTTTTTATATTAAGCTCATTCCATTTATCTATTGATTCATTATTTACAGGATCGTATTTTTTTGATGCAAATCCAAATAACCAATGCCCTGATGGATATGTTGGTATATGCGCTTGATAAACTTTGCAAATTGGGAAACATTCTTTTATTCTCTTATGAGCTCTTTTCATATTATTTTCATAAGCCTTATAATATGGGCTTTCATGTTGATTTACAAGTATCCCATCCTCTTTAAGTGCATTGAAACAATTTCCATAAAATTCTCTTGTAAATAATCCTTCTCCTGGTCCAAATGGATCTGTTGAATCAACAATTATAAGATCATACTTATCTTGAACACCTCTTACAAACTTTAGTCCATCTTCATAATATATATTTACTCTTTCATCATCTAATTTACTAGCTGTTTGATGTAAATATTTTTTACATACATCAACAACTAACTTATCTATTTCAACCATATCTATTTTTTCTATTGTTTTATACCTAGTAAGTTCTCTTACAGTGCCACCATCTCCAGCACCAATTACTAATACATTTTTTATATTAGGATTTGTTGCCATTGGAACATGAACTATCATATCATGATAAATGAATTCATCTTTCTCTGTAACCATCATAAGACCATCCAATGTAAAAAATGTTCCAAATTCTTCTGATTTAAAAACATCTATTCTTTGAAAATCACTTTCTCCTTTATATAATTGTTCTTCAACCTTTATTGAAAATCTAACTTTATCTGTATGTTCTTCTGTATACCATAATTCCATCTTTAAAATACCTCCCTATAATTTTAATACTTTTATATTTTCTATTTTCATGTCCTCAGTTCCAGTTACTAAACATCCCTTTTCCTTTGAGTAAACTATACAGTCTATTGCTTCTTTTGTTACAAGTTCTCCTGGTGCTAAAATTGGAATTCCAGGTGGATAACACATAATAAACTCACCAGATACTTCCCCTTCACACTCAGTAATTTTCTTACTTACCTTTTCTGCATAAAAAGCTTCTTTTGGAGTAACCTTAATTATTGGGTTTATATATTCATGGTCAAAGGCTAATAATTCTTTTTTTGCATATCTTCTTTTTATCTCACTTAAAGCTGATACTAATCTTTCTATATTGTATTTCGTATCACCAACTGATATTATTGCAAGAATATTTCCTATATCACCAAGCTCTATTTGAATACCATATTCATCTCTTAATATGTCGTAAACTTCTATACCTGCAAGACCTATTCCTAAAGTGTTTATAGTAAGCTTTGTTACATCAAAATCATAAATACTATTGCCATTTACTATTTCTCTTGAAAAAGCATAATATCCACCAATTTTATTTATTTCATTTCTTGCATATTCCGAAAGTTCTACTACCTCTTTAAATATTTTCTTACCATTTAAAGCAAGATTTCTCCTTGCCAAATCTAATGAAGATAATAAAAGATATGACGCACTTGTTGTTTGTGTTAAATTTATAATTGTTCTAACATAATCAGGGCTTATTCTATCACTCTTCATAACAAGCATTGAACTTTGTGTAAGTGACCCTCCTGTTTTATGTATACTTATAGCAGCCATATCTGCTCCAGCTTCCATAGCTGAAACTGGAAGATTTTCTCCAAAATAAAGATGTGTTCCATGAGCTTCATCTACAAGAACGTACATATTATTTTCATGAGCTAATTTAACAATTTCTTTAAGTGGTGAACAAATTCCATAATAAGTTGGATTGTTTACAAAAATCGCTTTTGCATCTTTATTTTCTAATATTGCCTTTTCAACATCCTCAATTGCCATTCCTAATGATATACCTATATCATTATGTATTCCTGGATTTATATAAACAGGTTTTATTCCAGAAACAATTAATGAATTAATAGCAGATTTATGAACATTTCTTGGCATTATAATTTTATCTCCATCTTTACAAACACTCATTATCATTGCTTGTACAGCTGATGTTGTACCGTTTATCATAAAAAATGCATTATCTGCATTAAAAGCTTCTGCTGCAAGTGCTTCAGCTTCTTTAATTACAGAAACAGGATGCATAAGGTTATCTAAAGGTTTCATAGAATTTACATCTACTGCTAAACAATCTTCACCAAGAAACTCTTTTAGCTCTTCATTTCCCCTTCCTTGCTTATGTCCTGGAACATCAAAAGGAACTATTCTTTGATTTTTATACCACTTCAAAGCCTCATATATAGGTGCACAAAACTGTGATAAATTTTTCAATCCATTAACCCACCTTTCCTAATAAATATTCATACCACCATATATTTCTATCATTTCTCTTGTAAGTCTATCTCTAATATCACGTCTCTCATCTGGTGATAATTCGTAAGGATCTTTTTTAAACATATAATTATCAAGTTTTATATCTCTAACCATCATCTTTGTATGAAATATATTAGATTGATATATGTTAGTATCTATAGCATCATATCTCTTTAATGTATCTTTATCTATAAAATCTTGTATTGTTCTTATTTCATGGTCTAAGTAGTGCTTACGTCCATTTACATCTCTTGTAAAGCCTCTAACTCTATAATCCATTGTTATTACATCGGAATCAAAACTATTAATCAAATAATTTAATGCATTTAATGGAGATATTTTTCCACAAGTTGATACATCTATATCAACCCTAAATGAACTTATATCATTATTTGGATGAAATTCTGGGTATGTATGGACAGTTAGATGACTTTTATCTAGATGTCCTACAATACTATCTCTTAAATCTACATATGAAAGTTCGCCCTTATTACAAGATGGATCCACATTAGCTATTGGAAGTGCTTCCTCTGTTATTAATATGTTTACACTAGCTCCTTGTGGTTCATAATCTTGTCTTGAAACATTAAGTACATGTGCTCCTATTATTTCTGTAACATCAAAAAGTATTTTTGTTAATCTCTCTGAGTTGTACTGTTCATCTATATATTTTATATAATCTTCTTTCTCTTTTTCTGTTTTTGCATAGCAAACATCATAAATATTAAAACTTAAAGTTTTAGTTAAATTATTAAAACCATAAAGCTTAATTTTTTCAGTCATTTTGAATATCATCCCCTATCTTATTTGTTATTATTTTAAATCCCGGAATTAATTTGAATTAATTATATAGTACAAATTTACCATTTACCAACACTATTATTTTACATTTTTGTATTTTTATTATATTTTTGTAAATAAAATAATTTTGTGTAATAAATACTAACTTTAAAATTTAGTATTACTAAACATAATATTATTATCTCAAGTACTTTAAAAGATTGATTTTACTTATTTTTATTCATATAGGCCTAAAAAACAAAAATTCAATGAATTTTTTTGAAAATAATTGTTAACATTTTGTAAACTTTTTTTATTTATTATTATTTTTTCTTAGTTTTGATTAATTTAATTTATATTTTTTATTATATTTTTTTACTATAATTATTTAATAATATTTTAAAAATTTATAACTATTAATTATTTTTAAGTAATAATTTATATCACTTAAAAATTTATACTGTCATATTTCTATTAAAAATAGTAAAATATATTTATAAATTTAATTTTGGATTAAAGGGAGAAATTCATATGATAAAATTAGGATGCCACGTAGGAATGAGTGGAAAAGAAATGTTTTTAGGATCAGCTAAAGAAGCTGTTTCTTATGGAGCTAATACTTTTATGGTATATACTGGAGCTCCTCAAAATACTAGACGTAAAGACATTAGTGAACTTAGAATAGACGAAGGTTGGGCTTACATGAAGGAGCACGGAATAGATGATATAGTTATTCATGCACCTTATATAATAAATTTAGCTAATACTGTAAAACCAGAAACTTTTGAACTTGCAACTGAATTTTTAGCATTAGAACTGCAAAGAACTGAAGCTATGGGAAGTAAAACTTTAGTTCTTCATCCTGGTGCTCATGTTGGTGCTGGTGTTGATGCTGGAATTAATCAAATAATAAAAGGTCTTAATGAAGTATTAACTAAAGATACAAAATGTAATATAGCTCTTGAAACTATGGCTGGTAAAGGAACTGAAATTGGTAGAAACTTTGAGGAAATTGCAAGAATTTATGATGGTGTAACTCATAATGATAAACTTAGAGTTTGTTTTGATACTTGTCATACAAGTGATAGTGGTTATGATATTATTAATAACTTTGATGGAGTTATTAATGAATTTGATAAACTTATTGGAAAAAATCAAATTGCAGTATTTCATTTAAATGATAGTAAAAATATTCCTGGAGCTAAAAAGGACCGTCACGAGAATATTGGTATAGGTAATATAGGTTTTGATGCTTTAAGATATGTTGTATGGCATAATGACTTTTTAGAAATTCCAAAAATACTTGAAACTCCTTATGTTACCATTCCTGGAGAAAGCAAAAAATCTGTTCCACCTTATAAATATGAAATTGAACTTCTTAGGAGAAATGAACCAGTTTCAATGACTAATGAAGAGTTTATAGAAAATGTTTTAAAAAATAGATAAAAAGTAGAGGGTATTTACCTTCTACTTTTTATTTATTCAATACTATATTTAGTCATCAATAAAAAATAAATTTTCTACTGTTGTCCCCAAAAACTTAGCAAGCTTCATTGCTAACTCTAAAGTAGGATTATACTTATTATTTTCTATTGCATTTATTGTCTGTCTAGTTACATTCATATTAATTGCTAAATCTTCTTGTCTATATCCAAGTTCTTTTCTTAATTCTTTTATTCTATTTCTCATTTATTTTTGCATCCTTATTTTTAAAATAGTACTTGCTCCTAAGAATACAAGATTTTGTGTTATAAATAAAAAGAATTCTGCTCCCCATATACCATTTATTACATAATTATAAACTGACCATATAAATAAAAAAATAGCAGTATACGCCCATGCAACCTTTATACTCTTAAAAGATATTTGCATTTCCATTTCATCCATTTTTTTAAATCCTAACATTATATCTTCCTCCTCTAATGTAAAAACTTCTTTACATTTATTGTACACTTCCATTTTATTGATGTAAATACTTTTTTACATTTTAAAGCTGTAAAATTAAAAAGATAGTATAAATAAAGTCACTTATACTATCTCTTTATATTAATTTCTATTTATATTAATTTAAGTTTGAGTAAAAGTTATAACTAATGCTACAATTAAAACAACTATTATTCCAATATACATTGCCATTCCTGTTTTTGTTGCAGCATTTACTGTGTACCCCATACCAAATCTTTTTTCTACATTAACACGTGGATCATCTTTATTGTAATATATAATTCCAAACTTCCAATTATCATCATCGTCTTTTTGTACTACATTGTTATTCTCTATTTTATAATTATTTCTTACTTTGTAAGCTTTAATCATAAATATAAAAAGTACAGTAAACATAAATACTACAAGAATTAATATAAAACTAACTAAAAAACTGCTCATAGGTATAATTTGAAGTATTTGAAGATTTCCAACTGTTAATATAACCATAGTTAAAACTCCAGTAAAAATCATCATATTTGATAAAAGTCTTCTATATTTTAAATTACCTTCTCTTGATTTTTCTGGATTTCTTGGATCTATTTTAAGTTTTTGTTTTTGAATTAAAAAATCTATAAATATAAATATTCCAAAAACAAATATCATTGATAATATTATTGAAAATACAGTAAAGAAGCTCTTTTCTGAATAACCAATAACATTTCCACTAAAATCAAAGTTTGTTGCTATTATATTTGGCATTGAATCATATTTTGATATTGCTAAGTAAAGATTAAATAAAATTAATGTTCCCATAGTAACTATATAAAAAATTAATGTTCTTAAATTATATTTAACCTCTTCAAGTTCATAAATAACAACTTGTTTTTTTCCTTTTAATCCTCCTAATTTTCTCTTTAGTCCTTTCATTTTTTCATTATAAAATCCAAAGGATATCATTAATGCAAATATAGTAAAAAATATTGAAACTACATTAAGAGCTATACTTGATTTTAAATAACTAAATATTATTAGTCCCTCTGCTATAATTGAAATTATAATATTAACCCATTTATATCTATTTACTAACTTTTTTACATCCTTATTATTTTTCATTTCTTCTGTTACTACACAACCTAAAAGTAATTGCTTCTTGCCCTTTATAGGAAGTATTGTCATTGAATAAAATTCAATAAAAATTACTAAAGTCATAATAATTACATAACTAATATCAAACATATTTAACCCTCCCTAATACTCTTTTAAAATACCATCTAATAAATTTAATATTTCTTCCTTAGACAACCCTTTTGCAATGCCTTCTTGTGTTATTTCATTAAGCTTTAAATTATATTTTTCTTTAAATTCTATGTCATCTTTTGCTTTTTTAATATTAACTATTACACCTTTTCTTCTATCTACAGATACAAAACCTTCGTCTTTTAATAAGTTATATGCCTTATTTACTGTATGAAGATTAACTTCCACTCCAGATGCTAACTCTCTTACAGATGGAAGCTTATCCCCTTCCTTTATTTGGCCTTTTGCTATTCCTTCAATTATTTTATTTCTTATCTGAAGATATATAGGAGTTTCGCTTTCAAATTCTAAAACTAAAAACATTTTTACCTCCTTTATTAACTTTATTCTATATGTTATATATAATATATAACATATAGAATAAATGTTCAATATAAAATTTAAAAATTTTTCCAATAAGCTAAAAAAACTTACTGCTAAGAAGCAATAAGTTTTTTATATTATAGTAATTCATTTTTTAATTTTTTTAGTCTCTTCATTACATTATTTTCACCTTTACCAAAATAATCATGTAATATTTTATACTCTTTAAATAACTTATTATAAAGAACTACATTTTCTTTAATAGGCTTATATGTTTTTTCTTTTTTTCTAGACATATACTTTGATGCTTCCTCTATGCTATCATATCCACCATTTTCTTTGCCCACAATAGCTGCAGCAAGTATTGCAGAACCCAATGCTGAGGCTTGATTAGAATCAGATATATTTATTTCTTTGTTTAATACATCAGAATAAATTTGCATCATCATTTCATTTTTTTGTGCTATTCCTCCAGCTGCGTATATCTCTTTAATATCAACACCTTCATTTTCAAAAGCATCTATAATTATTTTAGTACCAAAAGCCGTTCCCTCAATTAATGCTCTATATATTTCTTCCGGCTTTGTATGAAGTGTATAACCTATAATCGCTCCTGTTAAATCTGCATCTGTAAGAACACTTCTATTTCCATTAAACCAATCTAAAGCAATTAAACCACTTTCTCCTGGCTTTTGTCCTTTTACTTTTTCACATAATAACTGATGAATATTAATATTTTTATTTTTTGCTTCATCTTCATATTCTTTTGGTACAGCATTTTTTACAAACCAATCAAAATGATCTCCAACACAAGCTTGTCCAGCTTCGTAAGCATAATATCCCGGTATTATTCCATCTTCAACAACTCCACTTACTCCACTTATAAATCTTTCTTTATCATCCATCATTATATGACAAGTTGATGTTCCCATAATCATAAGCATTTTTCCTGGTTTAACAATTCCTAAAGCTGGAAGTGCTGCATGTGCATCTACTATTCCAGTTGCAACCTTAATTCCTTCTTTTAAATTTAACTTCTCTGCCATTTCTTTAGTTAAAGTTCCTGCACACTGATCTAAGCATTTAATATTATTACTAAGCTTCTCTTCTGTAAAATTTTCTAATTTAATATCTAATGATTTAAAAAATTCTTTTGATTCATACCCCTTTTCCTTAGACCACATTCCTTTAAATCCAACACTACATATACTTCTACTTTCTTTTCCTGTAAGCTTTAGTATAATCCAATCTAGTGCTTCTATTATTCTATATGCATTATTATAAATTTCTTCATCTTCATTTATAAGTTTCATAACCTTTGGAACAAGCCATTCAGAAGATATTTTTCCCCCATACCTTTTAATAAAAGTTTCTTCTCTATCAATTGCTATCTTATTTAACTTATTAGCCTCATCTTGTGATGAATGATCTTTCCATAACTTAACATAAGCATGTCTTCTATTTTTAAATTCATCTTTTAAACATAAAGGTTCGTTATTTTTATCTATTGGCATTATAGTACAAGCTGTGAAATCAACCCCAATTCCTATAATATCATTCTTATTTACTTTACATTCTTCTATAAGTTTTGGTATTTTATATAAAACCTCTAAATAGTCATTTGGATGTTGAAGGGCTGTATCAATTGGTAATCTTGTTTTTCCATCCGGCATAAACTCATCCATAACTCCATGTTTATAAATCACTTCTTTACAACCAATTTCTCTTCCATCTTTCACATCAACTAAAAGTATTCTTCCTGATAATGTTCCATAATCAATTCCTATAGTATATTTAGCCATTTCTCTCCCCCTAAGTTAAACTAAAGTCCATTAACCCTTCTAAGAAAACGTTATCTAGACAGATTAATTCTATTTATAAATAATATTATCTTGTAAAATATTTTAAGGTTTTACATATGCAAATCCTTCATTTTGCTTTTCTATAAGCTCCATAATTCCTGCAGGTACAACTTTTACAAAGTTTAAAAGTTCGTTTTTATCTATATTAAATTTATTTAGACTATTATTGCATACTGCTATTATAACACCTTTATTAAATACATCATTTAGTTCATTAATTATTCCATGTTTTTTAGCATAATCTTCTTTTAAATTAACTACTGACTTTCCATTAATTAATAATTCAATAGTTATATTCTTATTTAAATTTAATAAATTTTTTATATTACCTAATGCCACTTCCAATTTTCCTTCTTCATCTACATGTAAAATTACTTTCATTTAAAATACCTCCTTTTATAATTTGATTTTATCAAACTATATTATTTTTTTCTGTTTCTAAAATATAAATATTAATTTAAGTTTAATCTATTTTAATTTAGCTATATTATTTAAGAAACTACTTTTTTATTTAAATTCAATATAGTAAATGTCATTATAATTTTTTAAAAGAAAAAGAGTGATTTAAAAATCACTCTTTATTTATTACTTTTTTTCTAAAAATTTTGAACCATTTTTAGAATCTATTTTTACTATTTTTACTTTTCCTTTTATAAATTTATTTAAAAATTTAATTTTATTTACAAGGATAATATTCTTTATGACTATTATCGTTATTAATTTATACTATTTAACTGAATAAAGTCTATTTTTATTATTGTATCCAACAACAACATATGGGTTTTTTACATCATTTGCTACTGTTAACCCTTCACTTTCACCACTTTCATTAATATCAAAACTTTTTATTATCTTCCCTTTTTTTAAATCAATGCAAGTTATTTTATTATTTGTGTAATAATATAATTTCCCTTTGTAACATTCCATACCTTGAGGAATTCCTTGATTTTTCAATTGAAATTGTGACTTTTTATTTAAATTAAAATCAAGTACAGTGAAGGTTGGATTTCCATTATTACCTTTTTCTAATGATGTTGATATAATTAAATTATCTTTATCATTATCTATAGCTATCAAAGCTGCAGTACCAAACTCCTCTAAATTAATATCATTAATTACCTTTTTATTCTTAAAATCCACCTCATAAACATGTGTTAAATTGTCACCACCTCCATTTGCCACATATATATGTCCATTTTTTTCTCTAAATGCTAATCCTGCTGCATGTCCTATATATATTTTTCCTGTTGATCCTTTATTATTACCACTTTTGTCAATACAAACTATTTCTCCAGTTTGATTTCCTGTATCAAATCCTATATAAAAATTTCCATTTGAATAAGTTAAACCTTGTTGATTTCTTTTATCATTAACATTAAACATTAGATTTGTTTTTTTATCACTTATTAAAATCTTGTGATTTTTTTTGTATAATGAATAACTTCCAATTATAAAAACTATAATTATTATTAATACAACTATAAATTTTTTCTTCATATTTATTTCTCCTTAGTTTATATATTATTCATAACAATTTTACATTATTTTTCATATTAATACAAATAATTTTATTAATGGAAAATATAATATAAGTTTCCTATAATGCCAAATTAATATATTTAAATCTTCTTAATATTATCAAAAAAAAAAAAAAAAAATTAGAGAACCTTTTGATTCTCTAATTTTTTAAATTAAATTACTTTAAATAATCTTCGACTGCTTTTATTATATCTATTTGAATTTTCAAGCTATCAATTGGATGCTTTTCTATATTTAAAGCATGATTTGCACCTTCAAACTTTATTAATTTAACTCCATTTATTCTATTTATTTTACTTATATTTTCTTCTTTCAAAAGTGGATCTGCACTTCCTGTTATAACTAATGAATTTTCTTTAATTCCCATATTTACAGTTTTATCTATAGGACTTATATAAACATTTGTTATATTGTACCCTTTTATATTTTCATTTAATACATCTTGCACACAAGTTCCTATACTTTTACCTATTATAACTATATTTTTATATTTTGAATTTAGTATACTATTTATTTGCTCTAAAGTTTCCTTTGCTACTATATCAAATTCCTTAGCTACATCAAAAGTTTTTCTTGCAATTTGAAATCCATATTCAACCTTAATTAAATCATAACCTAATTTTAGTGATAGTTCGCTTATATATTCTAGAGTTACCCTATCTAAAGTATAACCTATTCCAGGCAGTACTATTGCCAATGTTTCACTTCCTTGATTAACTAAATGTGTCTTTAGCTCTACTCCCCAATATGAATTAATTACATTACTCATAACTTCCATCTTCTTTCCTTCTTATATTTTTTCTTCTGTTAACTTTTAATTTAAGCATAAGAACTTATATATTATACTAACATTATACTCCTTATTGATTTATTGTTATAATATGAATATCTTATATTACTTATAAGCTACCTATTATGTTTTTATTTATATATAGATAGTTTAAACTTTTAATATTTTATACATCATAAAAATAAATTTCTATTAATTTCTATATCTATACAAATATTTAAACATATAAAAAAAGGAGTTTTAAAACTCCAATCTTTAATTTAAATATTATTTTTAATATACTTGCTTTCTAGATTTTAAAATCATAATTATAGAAACAGGTAAAAATATAACTAAAAATATAATTCCAAATATTCCTGTTAATGCTACTGAAACAGTAGCCAATTTTGTAAGTGTCATTCCTAAAAAATTAAATACTATATGTACTATTATACCGCCTATTAATGATTCACTATACATATACATTAATGCACAAA
Source organism: Clostridium sp. (assembly GCF_030532265.1). GTDB lineage: Bacteria > Bacillota > Clostridia > Clostridiales > Clostridiaceae > Clostridium. Next base: position 21,496 of record NZ_JAUNLM010000031.1, read on the forward strand.
CAACACCTAATATAAAAGTATATATCCCTTGTACTACATTAAAGTGCATAAATGAAAATACTAATGCTTGAATTATAATAGCAACTACAATGTTATAATTGTTTTTTAAAAATCCAAATATAACACCTCTAAAAAATATTTCTTCAAATATAGGTACAAATATTGATATTATTAAAATTCCTATTATTGAATTTTGTGCTTGACTTAAATTCATCTGAACGTCCTTATAACTTGAAAAAATAGGTGTTAAGAAAGTTATTATACACATTGATAACATATAAATTCCACAAGCTAACATAATAATATATACACATTTTTTTATACTAATCTTTTTAAATTTTTCTTTATTTATAAGATTATTTTTATGTTTTGTAAAAATTAATAATAATATTATTAACATTATTAAATCACTAATAAAAACTGATAAATTTAATCCTAGATTTGTTTTTGAAATTAAAGGCATAACTTTTTCATAACTAAATTGTAAATTATTTTGTTTTGCCACTATAAATATTTGCATACTTTGGACCACAGCCTGTATTATTACAAAAATTACTGGTAATCCTATTACTATGCCTAAAGTTTTTAAAGCTTTTTTCATTTTTATCCCCCTTAAATATGTTTACATTTTATATAAACGTATAGAATAATAATATCATTAAACACTTTTTTCAATTTTAAATTTTTATTTGCTATTATGTAACTATTTATAAAATTTAACATTTTAAATTACTTAATCAATAAACCTTATTTTGCATATAATGATTATAATCAATTTATAAAAGTGATATTATGGAATATGTTATAAAATTAAATGATTGTGAAATTTTAGGTTCTGGATGTGAAGGAAGTGTTTACCTAACTCCTGAAGGTTATGCTCTTAAAGTTTTTAATAGTATAAAATCTGCCGAAAGTGAAGCAAATATATTAAAAAATACAGAGGATAGCAGATTCTTCCCTAAACTCCTGTTAAAGGTTAGTAACATAGTAATAAGAGAATGTGTTCATGGAGAAACTCTTTATGAATATTTAAGAGAACACGGACTTTCTTTTAAAGTTTCAAAAGAATTAATAGATCTTATTGAAGATTTAAAAATACTTAAATTTAAACGTATAAATATAAGAAATGCTCACATATTTGTGAATAATAAAGAAAATATAATGGTTATAGACCCAAGAAAATCTTATGATAAAGTTACTCCATATCCCAAAGATATAATTAAAGTTCTATTAAAGCTTAACTTATTTGACGATTTTATTAAGCATGTTGTAGATTATAAACCTGAACTTCTACCTTATTGGATAGATGGTTATAACTATGTAGTAAATATTTATAGACATGTATTGAGGTATAAATATTAAAATAAAAATCAGGCTATCATAAATAAGATAGCCTGATTTTATTAGCTTATAGCCTTTACAGTACTTGCAACCCCATATTTTTCATTACTTAACTTTAAATATAATTTCATATTTTTTTCTCCATCACCAATAGGAAAATCTGTTGGTCCACCTATAATATACTTAACACCTTTTGCAGTTACAAATCTTTTACTTCCAACAGTATCTTTAAAATTTTCATCTTCTTTTGATTTATACTTAGTTACTGAAAATAGAAAACCTTCACTACTATACTTATATGGCTCTTGAGGTATCATATATACACCAATTCCATCATCATAAGATTTTACAGTATAAAGCCCACTCCAACTTGCTGGAAATGTTATTTGTATTCCTAAGTTAGTATTTTTATACACATGTTCTTTCTTAGATTGCTTATTATTGTTGATAACTTCATTTTTTGTATTTACTTTATTACTTGATGAAGGTTTCTTAATAGCTTCTTTTTCTTTATTTTTTCTTTCTAATTCTTTCTTTTCAATAACTTCTTTTTTAGCCTTTTCTTCTTCTCTTTTTTTCTTTTCCTCAAGCTCTTTAAGTTTTTCATTTATTATCTTTTTATAACCTTCTAACTTTTCCTTTTGATGTTTTGTTCCATTATTATCTATTTTATCAATTACTTTTTTAGCATCTTCATACTTTTTATCTTTTATTAATTTATCAACATTATTTAATTCATTATTTATACTTTCTATCTCTTTCTTTCTATCATTTATTTTTTTCTTTAAATTATTTATATCATCTTTTATCTTATAATTTGAATATTCACTTGGTATTTCATTTATATATTTTTCTGCCTCTTTTATATTGTCAACTTCAAATTCCTTTTTTGAATTATAGTAATTATTTATTATATTTAAAAGTTTTGTTGCTTCTTGATTTGAACTATCCTCTTTCAATACATTTTCAAAATCTGCTTTAGCCTCATCATACTGCCCGTTTTCAATAGATGTAATCCCCTTTTCTAATTCCTTTTTTATATTGCTATTAGTACACCCAAGAATTCCTGTACTTAATATTATTCCCGTTATTACAAAAGTAATTATTTTCTTTTTAAGCATTATTATACCTCTCCATTCTCTCATTAGTTTAATCCTATATAAAAATTATATTCTAATAAACAAATTTATTCCATTTAATATTTAAAAACCCCTTGAATTATTTTCCTAATAGTATTAAAATTTAATTAAGTAATTACTTAATTAAATTTCGAGGTACTTATGAAAAATATAGAAAAATTATTCAAAGCTTTTGGAGATGAAACTAGATTAAAAATTTTAATCTTGCTTTCAAAAAAAAATATTTGTGCTAAAGGTTTAGCTAAACATCTTAATATATCTGAAGCAGCAGTTTCACAACATATAAAAGTTCTTAAAGAAGCTAATATTATTGAAGGTGAAAAAGCTGGATATTTTGTTCACTATTCAATTAATGATGATATTTTAGATGAATTAGTTAATTTTATAAATGCAATTAAAAGCAAAACTTTAGAAACTAAAAATTATATTGACCTTCCAAAATTTCAATGTGAAGGTAAAAAGCATTGTAAAAAAAATTGTAATTCTAATTTGAAAGGAGATATTAATAATGAAAATTTGTATTCCTGTAAAAGAAAATAAAGGTTTTGAAAGTGTTCCTTATAATCACTTTGGTTCAGCACCATTTTTCTTAGTTGTTGATACTGAAACAAATGAAATTAAAGCTATAAACAATGGCGATTTAAACCATGAACACGGTAAATGTCAACCAATTAAAGCAATCGGTGGCGCTGACATAGATGTTGTTTTAGTTCTTGGAATAGGTGCTGGTGCTATAAATAAATTAAACAGCTTAGGAAAAAAAGTATTCAAAGCAGAAAATACTTCACTAAAAGAAAATGTTAATTTATTTATGGAAAATAAATTAATTGAATTTAATCCTGCAAACTCTTGTGCTGGACATTCTTCAGTACATTCTTGTGGTCATCACTAAAATTTTAAATAAAAATATAGCTAATAAGAATATATTCTTATTAGCTATATTTTTATGTAGTTTATTTTAATTTTTAGTTAGAATGTATGTATCTATTCCCTGACTTACTTATTTTTAAAATTTTACTTATAGATACTAAAGGTTTATTATCTATAACCTTTATAATACCTTCTATACTAACCCATCCCCCTTCTTTGAAATCAGATAAATTTTTATACTTACATAAAAGACCAACGAATTGAGTATCTAAAGCACACCAAGTCATAACCTCTCTTACTACTATAAACTCATTATCACTAAATTCTTTTACTTTGGAAATAAAACCTTCTGTTATATTTATGTACTTCCTTTAATTCTTTTAAAGAACTTTATTTATCTTTATAATGTATATGAATTAATGAAATAATAAAAATATCTTTCTATATGAATATCTAGTATTTAATTTAGGAAAACTAATTAAGAAATTTCTTTATATTTTAGGAGGTTGTAATTATGGCTATAAAAGAAAAGGCTTCACATGAAAAAGCTAAACAAATGCTCATTGAAGGTGAATCATATGATGATATAATAGCTGAAACTCATTTAAGATTAAAAGATATAAAAAGAATTGAAAAAAATGAAATAACCTCTAAATTCTAAAAAAACTATCTCAACTATTAATTTAGTTGAGATAGTTTTCTATGT
>NZ_JAUNLM010000113.1 GCF_030532265.1 Clostridium sp.
AAATATGTAATTAAAAAAACAAATTATTTCGCTAAATAATCATTTAGCGAAATAATTTAAGTAGATTTCTATATAATTTCAACAATCTTAAATAAAATATTCATTTAAAATTTAACTTTTAAATAAAATATAATTATGTTAGAATGAACTATAAAATATATTTAAGTAGGTGTAATTATGATTTACGATTTTACTGAGCTTAGGAAAACAAACGAACTCCCGCCTATTGTTATAGACTTTTTAAATTATTTAGAAACTATAAAGGGAAAATCAGAAAATACTATTGAAGCATATAAAATAGATCTTACTATGTTTTTTAGGTTCTTGAAATTATATAGAAATGAGATTGAAAATAAAAATATAGAATTTGAAGATATTAAAATAAATGATATTAATGAAATTTCTATAAAAAATATAAAGCTATCGGAATTATATGCATTTATGAGTTTTTTAGAAAAATATCGAAATAATAGCTCATATGCTAGAGCTAGAAAAGTTGCTAGTTTAAAGTCTTTTTTTAAGTTTTTGCAAACCAAATTAAAAATAATAGATGAAAATCCAACTTTAGAATTAGAATCACCTAAAATTAATAAAAGGCATCCTATTTACTTAAATTTAAATGAAAGTATTCAATTATTAAAGTCTATAGATAAGAAAAATAAAAATTATTACAGAGATTATTGTATAATAACTTTATTTTTAAATTGTGGAATGAGATTATCAGAACTTTGTAATATAAAGTTAGAAAAAATATCAGGTGATATATTAACTATCATTGGTAAAGGTAATAAGGAAAGAACAGTTTATTTAAACGATGCTTGTATTAAAGCTATTGATAATTATATAAAAAACAGAGATATTTCTAAAGTTTCAGAAGAAAATAAAAAATATTTATTTTTATCTAATAGAGGAACCCCAATAAATAAAAGAACTGTAGAAATAATGGTTAAAAACTATACAAAAAGAGCTGGTCTTAGAGATGAAAAGTATACTCCACATAAATTAAGACATACAGCCGCTACTCTTATGTATAAATATGGAAATGTGGATATAAGAGCTCTTCAAAATATACTAGGTCATGAAAATATTTCTACTACTCAAATATATACTCATGTAGATGATGATACATTAAGAGATGCTGTTAAATCTAATCCTTTAGCTAATATTTAGTTGTTTAAAATAAAAATGATATTCTATATTCATAGAATATCATTTTTATTTTATTTTAAACTATCCTATTACAGGCATTCCCATAATTTCATTTAAAACATTAATAATTTCTTTATTATCTCCATCATATACTACAACTACTCTGCCTTTACTATAAAAATGTGGTGATTTATTCCACTTTATATCTTCTCCACTTATTGTAGTTCCATTATTTTGAATTGAATTAAGATCATTTTTAAGCTTATCTTTTTGGTTTTTATCATATTCATAAACATATATTTCACCATTTTTTATTTTTAATGTTTTTCCATCAACAGAGAATATTTTTTTCATAGAATTACTATTTTTATCTTCTTCTTGTTTTGGTTCAAAACCTTTTGAGTTTAAGGTGTCTTTTAATGATTGTTTATCAAATTTCATTTCTTCATCATCGAATATATTATCTGCAAGATCCTTTGCTGAATCTACTCCTTCTTTTACTTTCTCTTTAGTTGCATCATAGCCTTGTTCCACTTTTTCTTTTGTATCTTCAACAGTTTGTTTAGGACTACAAGAAATAAATGATGAAAGTGATGTTGCTAATAATCCTATAATAATTAATAATTTAGTTTTCTTCATATAATATCTCTCCTATCATGTAAATTGCTACAATAATAGTATTTTATTAAAATGTATAAATTATACCAAAATAAAAGAAGCAACTAAATTTAGTTGCTTCTCTTAACTAATCTTCTTACTCCAGGAAATATTTCTTCTGTGTTATCTTCTAAAGAATCATAATCAAGGTTTGCTTCATCTAAATATTCTACAAACTCAAATGCATCTACATAATCTTCTTGCTCATCGCTTTTAGATATAGAATCGTCTAGTTGTCCTTGTATCATTGAATAAGCTTCTTTTAAAGCTTTTTCTAAATCTTCTTTTTCTAAAGAAGGATCAATATTTTTAGCTTTAGCTATTGTATTTTTAAATTCTTCTTCAAGAAATTTATTTTCTTCTATATTTTTTGATATATCTTCTATTTTTATAGCTCTTATATCAACACCTTCATTTTCTAAACATTTACCGCAATTATCGCAAATTTTATTTTCATATAAATCGCAATAATCATCTTCGTTATATTTTTTTTTCATACATACACCACCTTCTAAAGTGCAAAATCAAATTACATTATAACAAATAAAAATAAATATAGCAAATAGAACTTATGTTCTAAGAACATAAGTTTGATATATTAATAATCATATGTTATAATTAATAAAAAAACGTGAGGTGCTATGCAATGTTAGATGGTAAAGATAAACAAAGTCAAATATATGAATTCCTAAAAAATTATACTGAAAATAAAGGTTACCCACCATCTGTAAGAGAGATTTGTGAAGCGGTTAGCTTAAAATCTACATCAACAGTACATGGGCACTTAAAAAGATTAGAAAAAAAGGGGCTTATAAAGAGAGATCCTACAAAACCTAGGGCATTAGAAATCATTGAATTCTTACAGCCAAAACGTGAAATGATAAATATTCCTATAGTTGGAAATATAACAGCAGGCACTCCTATATTAGCTACTGAAAATATTGAAGATACTTTTACATTGCCACTTGATTTTATTAAGCACAACAATGAACTTTTTATGCTTAGAGTAAGCGGTAATAGTATGATAAATGCTGGAATTAATGATGGAGATTTAGCCATTATAGAAAAAACTCAACATGCTTCTAATGGTGATATAGTAGTAGCTTTAATTGATGACTCTTCAACTATTAAGAGATTTTTTAAAGAAAATGATCATATAAGATTACAACCAGAAAATGATGCTATGTTACCTATGATAGTTGATGATTGTAAAATATTAGGTAAGTTAGTTGGGATTTTTAGATCATATTAAGAATATATTAATTAAGAGGTTCATATATAAAAAGTATGAGTCTCTTTTTTATTTTAGATTTATAAGGAGTATGAAAAGTGAAAATTTTAATAAAAGAAACTAATACCTATAAAGAAAATTATTCTTTCAATATAAGATTTTTTATATTTATATTAATGTTTTTTTATATTTTTTATTTATTAGGATATAATTTAATAAATTATAATGGAAAATTTATAATAACATTTATAACATATTTTAAATTAATACTACTCTATTCTATTTTATGTTTTATTATTAGAATATTTATAAAATATATTTTTTATTTTGATTTTAAAAATACTTATTTAATAT
>NZ_JAUNLM010000032.1 GCF_030532265.1 Clostridium sp.
GTAACATGTTCAGCTGACTGATACTAATAGGTCGAGGGCTTGACCAATAAAAAACGATCAACAAAATTCATATGCAATTTTCAGAGAACAAATCTCTTTAAAATAAATGAAATCTAGTGATGATGGCATAGAGGAAACACTCCTTCCCATTCCGAACAGGAAAGTTAAGCTCTATAGCGCCGATGGTACTGCATGGGTGACCGTGTGGGAGAGTAGGACGTTGCTAGGTATGGTGTGGCTCGATAGCTCAGTCGGTAGAGCAGAGGACTGAAAATCCTCGTGTCGCTGGTTCGATTCCTGCTCGAGCCACCATATATGGCGCTATAGCCAAGTGGTAAGGCAGAGGTCTGCAACACCTTCATCCCCAGTTCAAATCTGGGTGGCGCCTCCATAAAAAAAGTCTGTAAACAAAGTTTACAGACTTTTTTGTTTTTAAAATTATTCACAAAAATATCTCTTATATAACAACTTATCCACTAAATATATAAATGCTATTGTGAATAACTTGTATATTTGTGGATTAAATTTTATAGAAGTGAATTTTCACATAATACAAGTTGATTTGTTTTTTTATTATAGTTTGCATAACATCCTATTGGAAAAGTTAAATTAGGATAAGAATGTCCAAAAGGAACATTTAGTATTATAGGTATATTTAAAGGTACAAGTATATCTTTTATTATATCTAGGATATTAAAGCTATAATTATTATCATCAGTGCAATTAGTCATATGTCCTATAATAATAGCGTTACATTTATTAAGTTTAGATGAAAGTAATAATTGGGTTAATAATCTATCTATTACATAAGGTGGTTCGTTTACTTCTTCTAAAAGTAATATACTATTATCTAAATTAATCTCATATGGAGTACCTATAGATGAACATATCATTGATAAGTTTCCACCCATTAATTTACCGGAAAAATAATTATTATTAAATTTTATACAGTTAGAAAAATCGTAAATAAATCCTTTAGTAGGATTGAACAACATTCTTTTTAGATATGATAATGTTAAAATATCATCAAAGTTAGATTTTATCATTGGACCATGAAATGTTATTAGACCATTATTTGCAAAGTAATTTAATAATATAGTTATATCACTATATCCACAGAAGAATTTAGGATTATTTTTTATTATAGATATATCTATATAAGGAAGGGTACGAATAGATCCATATCCACCACGAAAGCATATAATTCCATCTATTGAATCATCTAAAAACATATCAGTTAATTCCTTTGCTCTATCTAGATCTGTTCCAGAAAAGTATCCATGTTTATCATAAATGTGATGTCCTTTTACAATTTTAAGTCCTAGAGATTTAAATTTATTAATATAAGTATTTATAATTATATCTTCGCTACAAGAAGCTGGAGAAATAATACCAATTGTAGAATTAGTATTTAAAATTTTACCTTTTATCATAATATAAAATTCCTCCTATAAAAAATGAGCTTAATTTAAGCTCACTATTTATTAATAATATTTATATTATGATTTTAAAAAAAAGATGTTATCTAAACATATCATTTTTATATAATATCCAAGCGGCTATTGCACAAATAAATATAGTCATAAACATTATTATATAAAATCCAGATGGGTCATTTGGTGAAATTGGTAGCCATACATTCATACCAAATATACCACCTATTATAGTTGGTATAGCCATAAGTATAGTAACTGATGCTAATACTTTCATAACTATATTTAAGTTATTAGAAATAACTGAAGCAAAGAAATCCATTGTACTAGCAAGGATGTTGCTATAAATTTCTGTCATTTCTATTGCTTGTTTATTTTCTACTATTACATCTTCAAGCACATCTTTATCTGCTTCATATTTTTGAATTATATTTAGTTTAAGCATTTTTTCTAATGTTATTTCATTTGCTTTTAATGAAGTTGAAAAATAAACTAATGATTTCTCAAGTGAATGTAATTGAATAAGTTCTCTATTTTTCATTGATTTATGAAGCCTTTTTTCAATCATTAAGCTTTTTTTATCTATTTGTCTTAAATATAAAAGATAGTATGTTGATATTCTATTTAATATTTGAAGAATAAATCTTGATTTTTTAAATGTATAAAAAGATTTTATTCTCCCATTTATAAAATCAGTTAAAATTTTGCTATTTTTAAGGCAAACTGTTATTAAATATTTATCTGTATGTATTATTGATAGTGGATATGTATCATAAGTTAAAGAATTATCCTCCATTTCTGTGAAGGGAATATCCACTATTATTGAAATAACATCATCTTCTATATCTATACGAGAGGTTTCTTCATCATCTAATGATGATTTTAGAAAATCTAAAGATATACCTGTCTTATTTGAGATTAAAATAAGCTCTTCATCAGATGGGGCTACTATATTTATCCAAGAACCTTGCTCTATGTTATCAAGCTGCTTGAGATTTTTATTATTATCATCTATTGTTTTAAATATTTGAATCATCTTAAAACCTCCATTAATATATAATTATATTATACTATTTAATTAATAAATATAAAATAAAGCTATAAATAAAAAGAAAAAATATATAGATACAATTATATTGCTAATTTTATTTTTAAAATTGAAGATAATCAAAGGATAATATAAAAACAATTAGATAAATAAAGATAAAACCTATTTAATACGATTAACAGGCTAATAATAAAAAAATTTGACTTATATTAATATGGAATAAAACTTGAATTACTAGTATAATCATTTCTATGTTTATAAATATTTGATTAAATCATGGGGGATTTAAATATGATGCATAAGGAAATAGTTGCCAAAAAGAAAGCTCCAGTAATAGGAATAGCATTATTTGTTATAACTTTTATGTTATATGCTCAAGAAGCTCTTAAAATTATTGATTTTAGTAGTAGGAAGACTTTGCTTTTATGTAAGTTAATAATAGCATTGATAGCAGTTTTAGTTATAATAAGGGAGTTTTTAAAATGCAAGGTTTCTTACAAATACGCTTTAATAGCGAACAAGCTTATAGTGAATAAGATTTTTTCTAATGATGAGAAAAATTTAACTAGTATAAAAATATCAGATATTGTTTATTTAGGCAAAAAAGGTAAACAACCCAAAAATATAGAGGCAAAACTTGTTGGCAGCTATGGATGTAATAAATTAAAATTTGAACAATGTTGTTGCATATATAAAGTTGATAATAATTACTATAAGTTTTATTTTCAACCTAGTGAATGTTTTATTAATAGAGTTAAAAGAAATATATTAAAATTAAGAGATAATAAATTACTTAAATAAAAAATACCCAAGAAAATAATTCTTGGGTATTTTTTATTTAATATTAGATGTATAATTAAAAAATTCTGATTTTATTTCTGAAAGTAAGTTTTGATTTGTTAGTATATCAAAACCTGTACAAGCAAGTGCTAAACCAGATTTTTTATATTGATCAATAGCAAAATCTGAAATTGTACAGTTAGCAAAATCAGTTGTTCCATAAGCAATTTTTTCATCTTCAACTATTGATATATATGGATGTATTAAAGGGACTTTTTTACTTATAGATCCTAATGAAATTGCTGCATTTATATTTTTTGATGGACATATATTTATAATTCCACATTCCTTTAAGTTATGATTGTATAATCGATTTAAAGTTTTATTACTTACAAGTTCATCACTAGAAAATTGATATAATGAAGTTTTTACTTCAATATTTAATAATTTAGATATGAATTCTGCAATTTCTTTAATTTTATTTTCAACAAAACTTGCATGATTTATAGTTGAAGCTCTTATATAAAATTTACATTCTGATTCTTTTGGAACCAATAAAGGGGTATCTCCACCTTCTGATATTACAGAGTTAATTGTAATATCATTACAGAAGCCTTTAGCAATAGAATTTAATATATTAAGAGTTAAAAGTATAGCATCTAATGATGTATAAGGTTTTGAATTTAGGAAACTCAATCCATCATGACCTGTAAATTTTACACTAAGTGGAATTACAGCTGAAGATGTACCACTTTCGCAAGTTGTAGTATCAGGATGAGAAACCATAACTACATCAATATCATCAAAGACACCTTGTTTTAGCATTACATCTTTTGTACCACCTGCATATTCTCCAGGGCATCCTATAATTATAACAGTTCCATAATTTAATTTATTTATAATATGGCCTAATGAAATAGATGCTATATATGATATTGTGCTTAAACCATTATGGGCTGTTATATGTCCTTTATCTTTAACAGCATCATATTCGCATATAAAGCATATTTTAGGGTGTCCTGAACCTTTTTTAGCATAAAAGGCTGTGGGAAAATCTAAATAATTATTTTCTACTGAAAAACCATGTTCTTTTAAAAGATTAGATATATATTTTGAAGAATTAGTTTCTTTATAGCTTTCTTCAGCATTATGATAAAGATATTTACATAAATCTGAAATTTCTTTATCATGAGTTGAAAGATAACTAATCATTTCTTGTTTCATAAAAGTGCCCTCCCGATAAATATTCTTTATTATTTTTACCTATATATAAAAAAATATTTATTTTTATATAAAGTATATAAAAATAAATAAATGGACAAACTCTAGATAAATAAATTTATGGATAAAGGAGAGATTTTTATGAAGGGATTAATTAATAAAAAAATAAAGGAAAATGTTTGTGCTGTGTGTGGAAATATTAGTGACAATGGTATAATGATAAAAGGCAATTTTATTTGCCCTTGCTGTGAGGAAGATATAGTAAATATTACTCCAGATGAATATAATTATGATTTTTATGTAAAAAAGATAAAAAGCATATTAAAATAAATTCAAAGAAAGAGGTAACGATATTGAAAAAAGGAAATTTTATTGTATTTGAAGGTGGAGAAGGTTCAGGAAAAAGTACAATGATTGATATGATATACGATTGGCTTGATGAAATGGGGTATAGTGTAATAAAGACTAGAGAACCAGGTGGAATAAGTATAGCAGAACAGATAAGAGAAGTTATACTTAATAAGCAAAATGTTAAGATGGATGGTAAAACAGAAGCTTTACTTTATGCGGCGGCAAGAAGACAGCATTTAGTAGAAAAAGTTATTCCAGCATTAGAAGATGGTAAAATAGTTTTGTGTGATAGATTTTTAGATTCATCTTTAGCTTATCAAGGATATGCTAGAGGCCTTGGAATGGATGAAGTTTATAGTATAAATAAGTTTGCTATAGGAGATTGTATGCCGGATGTATCAATTTTATTTGATATAAGCCCTGAGGTTGGATTAAATAGAATAAAGAAAAATTCTGATAGAGAAGTTAATAGATTAGATTTAGAAAAAATTGATTTTCATAATAAAGTTAGAGAAGGATATAATTTAATTTATAATAAAAGTAGTAAAAATAAATTTAAAATAAATGCTGAGCAAACAATTAATGAAGTTTTTGATGAAGTTAAAGATATCATATCTAATATGCTTAATAATGATTAAAATGGATATTACTTTGTGGTAAAATATAATTAAGGGTATTTAATTATTATGGAGGTTATTTATGAAGTTAGTTATAGCTATAGTAAATGATGATGATTCAGATGATTTGATTGATGTTTTAAATGAGAATAAGTTTGGAGTTACAAAACTTGCAACAACAGGTGGATTTTTAAAAGCTGGAAATACAACTTTAATTATTGGTGTAGAAAAAGAAAATTTAGATAAGGTTATAAGTATTATTAAAGATATTTGTAAGAAGAGAAAAGAAACAGTTACTACACCAGCACCTATTACAGGAAATGCAGGTTTATGTATGCAATATCCAATAGAAATACAAGTTGGGGGAGCTACTGTTTTTGTTGTTGATGTAGATCAATTTATAAAAATATGAGATAAGAATAAAAAGGAGAGGGTGTATTGAGTAGATTTGTAGGACACAATAAAATTATAAATGGCTTTATGAAGAGGGCTGAAAGCAATACACTATCTCATGCTCATTTAATAGTAGGTAGAGATGGAATAGGTAAGAGTATCATATCTGATATTTTTGTATCTAAAATACTTAATAAGCCACTTAGAAAAGAACATGTAGATGCTATTTTCTATAAGAGTAAAAAATCATCAGTAGGGGTTTCAGAAGTAAGAGAAATTATAGAAGAGGTTAATAAAAGACCTTATGAAGGTAATAAAAAAGTAATTATAATATATAATTCAGAAAAGCTTACTATACAAGCTCAAAATGCATTGCTTAAAACAATAGAGGAACCTCCTACAGGAGTTTTTATAATTATGCTTTCAACAAATTTAGAAAGTATACTAGATACTATAAAATCAAGATGTCAGATATATAAGCTTACACCTCTTAATAATAATGAAATGATAGAATTTATTAATTTAAATTATGATTTAAGAGAAGAGGAAATCTTATCTATATTAGCTTATTCAGAAGGTATCCCAGGAAGGGCTTTAAGATTTTTAAATGATGAAAATCTTCAAAATCTTAGAACTCTTATATTAGATATGCTAAAAGATATAAATAATAATAATCCAGAAATAGTAATAAAATACGAGAAGGCATTTCAAGAATTTAAAGATGAAAAAGAAGAACTATTAAATATGATAGCTACTTTTATAAGAGATATAATTATTTATAAAGAATTGGGAAATAAGAGTATTATAGTAAATTCTGATAAGATTAATGATATAGAAGAACTTATAGAAATGATGTCATATAAAAAGTTAAATGGAATGCTAAAATATATAGAAGAAGCAAGAGATAATCTAAAGCATAATATTAGTTTTGCAATGAGCATTAGTGTTATGCTTATGGGATTTTTGGAGGTATAATTACATGGTAAAAGTAATTGGAGTAAGATTCAAAAAGGCTGGGAAAATATATTATTTTGATCCAAACAATTTAAATATAAATAAAGAAGACTATGTTATAGTAGAGACTGCTAGAGGTATTGAATTTGGTCAATGTGTTATTGGAATAAAGGAAATTAAAGAGGAAGATATAATATCACCTCTTAAGAGTGTTTTAAGAATTGCTGATGAAAATGATATAAAGAAACATGAGGAAAATAAAGCAAAAGAAAAAGAAGCACTAGAAATTTGCACAAAGAAGATATTAGAACATAATCTTGTTATGAAGTTAATTGATGTTGAATATACTTTTGATAATAATAAAGTTATATTTTATTTTACTGCAGATGGAAGAGTTGATTTTAGAGAATTAGTTAAAGATTTAGCTACTATATTCAAAACAAGAATAGAGTTAAGACAAATAGGGGTTAGAGATGAAGCTAAGATGATAGGTGGGCTTGGTCCTTGCGGAAGATCTCTTTGCTGTTCATCATTCTTAGGAGATTTTGCTTCAGTTTCAATAAAAATGGCTAAAGAGCAAAATCTATCATTAAATCCAACTAAAATATCAGGTATATGTGGAAGATTAATGTGTTGTTTAAACTATGAGCAAAGCACATATGAAAGCATAAGAAAAGAATTACCTAAGGTTGGCTCAATTGTAAAAACACCTGAAGGAACAGGAGAAGTAGTTCAAAATAATATTGTAAAAGAAAGTGTTAAAGTAAAATTAAAAAGAAAAGATGAAGAAGTCTTAGAAAACTTTAATATTACTGAGGTAGAACTTATAGAAGGGTCATACGAAGATTCTATTGATGAAAATGATATAAAATTAGTAGTAGATGATGAAGTAGATAAAAAACTAATAAAAGAACTAATAAAAGAAAAGTAGGAGGCTAGTATGAAAGCAGTACTTAAAGTTGCTGGGATTAAAAGTTCTACTGATGTAAGGAATGTACAAAGTGCAATATCAATTTGTGAAGGTGTAGTAGCGAGTGAAATATCATCAGATAAAAAGGAAATAACGATAATATTTAATAATAATTATATAAGTTTGGAGAATATAATAGATAATATAGAAAAATTCGGATATATAGTAATATAATTAACATATTCTAATTTTTATTAAAGTACTTTAAAATTTGTATAAAACATGATAAAATGATTATGGTGTAATTACCATAATTTTTTAGGAGGTGTTTTATATGGCATTTGTAATAAATGATACATGCATAAGCTGTGGAGCATGTGCAGCTGAATGTCCAGTTAATGCTATAAGCCAAGGAGATACTCAATTCGTAATAGATGCAGATACTTGTATCGATTGTGGAAATTGTGCTAACGTTTGTCCAGTAGGAGCACCAGTTCAAGAGTAATTTCATTGAAAAAAAGATCGTCTTTTGACGGTCTTTTTTTATTTGGTTGAGGGAAGTAATATTATTTTATTAAAATCGTTTATATTACTTTCGTTTATAGTAATTGAATTAGATTTATTTTTATATAAATCTTTTGATAATAGTAAAAATTCCTTTATACTTTCAAATAAAAATGATGAGCATGAAGTTTTGTAATTCATAGGGATTATTACTTTGGGATTTAAATCTTTTGCTATAATAAAAGCATCTTTACCAGATATATTTATATGACCACCTACGGGAATAAATAATATATCTATATCATTTAGTTTACTTAAAAGCTCTTTAGATGGAATTTCACCAATATAACCTAAATGACATAATTTTAGATTATCTATTTCATATGTATATATAGTATTTAAACCTCTTTTAGTTCCTTTTAAACTATCTGAAAAAGATTGGTAACCTATTATTTTACCTATTTCTGTATTATAAGAACCAACACATGTTATTAGTTCTATATCCTTAGATATTTCAGGAAAAGAAGTTGAAAATTCACTGCTAACTGTAACAACATTAGGATTTAAGTATAATAAATCGCAACTATTAAATTTATTAAAAGGATCTATAAGAAGTCTTTTTCCTATAGAAGTTTTTATTAAAAAAGTTGAATTTTGAATCCAAGTAATTTCCATAAAAGAAACCTCCATAATATATAATTTATTATGCTCAAAATAAAAATATATAAACCTATTATCTTGAATGAATGTAAGAAAAGTATTAATATAATGTTACAAAGTCAAGGTAAGTAAAGAACAAAAGGTGTGAAGGTGAAATTATGGCAAGATTAACAGATATAATTGAAAAATTTATAAAAGAAATGATAAAGGAAGATGATAATAATAAAATTTTAATACAAAGAAATGAATTGGCAGATCAATTTAGATGTGCTCCATCTCAAATAAATTATGTATTAAGTACAAGATTTACTTATGAAAAAGGTTATGTTATAGAAAGTAGAAGAGGAGGCGGTGGATATATATCTATAAAAAAGGTAGAACATACTTGTCCTGTTAGTAGAAAAAAATTAATAAATGAATCTATTGGGGATAGTATAACATATCATAATACAGTAGCATTATTAGATAACTTATTAGAAACAGAAGTAATTAATAAAAAGGAATATAATATTATAAAAATAGCAGTTAATGATAAAACATTGAAAGATGTTGATAATAAAAATAAAGTAAGATCTGATATATTAAAAGGGATTATGATGGTAATACTTGAATAGGAGGGTTTTTTATGCTATGTGAGAGGTGTGGGAAAAATAAAGCAAACGTTAAGATTATAAAAAATTTTAATAATACTACTAAAGAATTATGGTTATGTAGTAAATGTGCTAAATTAGAATTTACATTAGATACCAATTACGATAAGGATATTGATAAGCTATTAAGAGGATTTATAGAAAGTATTATACAAAATAAGACTGAAAAAAATAGATATGAATTTAAGAAAACTAAATGCGAAAATTGTGGGACATATTATGAGGATGTTTTAAAAACTTGGAAATTTGGATGTGAAAAGTGTTATAAATGTTTTGGAAATAGTTTAAATGAAAAGCTTAGTAAAGATAATATAAAGAACAGACATTTTGGTAAATTTCCAGAGATAGAAGAATATATTTTAAATAATAAAAAGAGGATTATAAAGTTAAAGTGTGATTTGGAAGATTCTATTGCAACGGAAGATTATGAAGAAGCAGCAAATATAAGAGATAAAATAAAGGAGTTAGAAAATAATTTTAGAGAGGTTATTTTAAAGAATGAATAATTTTGATGGTTTTGAAAATAATCAGTTAGTTGTAAAAAGTCATATAGAACTTTTTAGAAATATAAAGGGAAAGAAGTTTCCGAATAAATTAAGTATTGAAGATGGAAGAGAGCTTTCAAAAAGTATATTAGAGAAATTATTAGAAGGTATTATAAATATTAAGCCAATAAATCTTTGGGAAGTAGATGATTTAGACTATTATAAAAATATTGGTCTTATAAATAATAATGTTATAAAAAATAAGGAATTTTCAAGTATAGCAATTAGCGATGAAAAAAATTTTACTATAATTATTAATGAAAATGAACATATTAGATTAAATTATGAAAAAAATGGTAATAATATAAAGGAAATATATAAATACTTAAATAAAATTGATAATTTATTAGAAAATAATTTTAGGTATGCCTTTGATGATAGATTAGGGTATCTTATGTCTGATTTATCTAACTTAGGCACAGGTCTCAAAATTTCAATAACATTACATTTACCTGTATTAACTAAGCTTAATAAAATCACTAACATAGCAAAACAACTAGAACTTAATGATTTATCTATAGAAGGACTATATGGAGAAATGGGATGTGCTTATGGAAATTTCTATAAAGTTTATAATAAATGGTGTTTAGGTTTAAGTGAAGAAGATATAATTACTAATTTAGAAAATAACATCATAAATATAATAAATGAGGAGTTTAAAGAGAGAAATAATATTTTTAAAAAGTCTAAAATTGAAATTGAAGATAAAATTTTTAGGGCTTATGGAATATTAAAGTATGCAAAGAAATTAAATTTTATAGAATGCTTAGAGTTATTATCGGATTTAAGACTAGGTGTAGAATGTAACATTTTAGAATTTGACTTAGATGATATAGAAAATTTAATTTTTTTAGTTAAAAGTTCAGTTATAAAATCTAAGATACACGATAATGTTAATGATGAAGTAATAGAGATAGAGAGAGCTAATGTTGTTAGAAAACTTTTTGGGTAACTGGTATGGTATAAAGGGTAAGGAGGATAAAATGTATGAGTAATGGAAGGTTTAATGAAAGGACTCAGAATTTAATTTTAGAGGGGAAAAAAGAGTCTATTAATTTTAAGCATGGTTATGTTGGTACTGAGCACATATTACTTGGAATCTTAAAGGAAGGTGGATATGCAAGTATTCTACTTAACAAATACAATATAAGTTATGAAGATGTAAAGGGAAAAGTAGAAAGTTATTTAGGGTTTGGTGATGTAGATTTAATGATAGACGAGCTATTATTAACGCCAAGAACTAAGCATTTATTAGAAATTAGTGCTAAGGAAGCTCAAAATTTTAGTCATGCATATATAAATCCAGAACATATACTTTTAGCACTTCTTAAAGAGAATGATGGAGTTGCATATACTTTATTATCTCAATTTGATAATGATATGAGTTTAATAAAAAAAGATATAATTTCTTTTTTGGAAAATACGGGCGATGAACATATAAGTGAAGATAATAATGAAAATTTAAATAAAGATAATCCAGTTTTAAAAAAGTATAGTGTTAATATGACTAAATTAGCAAAAGAAGAGAAGTTTGATCCTTTAGTAGGGAGAGATAAGGAAATTCAAAGAGTACTTGAGATATTGTGTAGAAGAGCAAAAAATAATCCTTGTCTTATAGGTGAACCAGGAGTAGGAAAAACTGCAATAATAGAAGGTTTAGCACAAAAAATAATATATGGAAATATACCTGAAATACTTAAAGACAAACAAATATATTCTTTAGATATATCCAATATAATTGCTGGTGCTAAATATAGAGGAGAATTTGAAGAAAGATTAAAAAAAATAGTTGAAGAAGTTAAGGAAAATAAAAATATAATATTATTTATAGATGAAATTCATACAATTATAGGAGCTGGAGGAGCAGAAGGTGCTATTGATGCATCAAATATATTAAAACCTTTTTTAGCTAGAGGAGAAATTCAATGTATTGGTGCAACGACTACAGATGAATATAGAAAGCACATAGAAAAAGATTTAGCTTTAGAGAGAAGATTTCAACCAGTAACAGTTAACGAACCTAATAAAGAGGAAACATTAAATATTTTAAGAGGTCTTAAAGAAAAATATGAAATTCATCATAAAATTAAAATATCAGATGAAGCATTAAAGGCAGCTGTTGAAATGTCTGAAAGATATATAGTTGATAGGTATATGCCAGATAAGGCAATAGACTTAATTGATGAGGCCGCAGCTAAAGTTAATATATCAAATCTTGAAATATCACCATATATAAAAGTTTTAAAAGAGAAAATAGAAAAATTAGAAATTGATAAAGAGGATGCTGTAAGAGTTCAAGATTTTGAAAAAGCAGCATCATTAAGAGATAAAGAAAAAAGTTTAAAAAATGAACTTGAAAAAAAATCAAATAATTTAAATGATAATAAGTATGTTGATGAGTTAATAGTTAATGCAGAAGATATTGCAAAAGTAGTATCAAGTTGGACCAATATACCAGTAGAAAAGCTAACTGAAAAAGAAAGTGAAAGGCTTCTTAAACTAGAGGATAGACTTCATAAAAGAGTTATTGGACAGAAGGAAGCTGTATCTGCTATAGCAAAAGCTATAAGAAGATCTAGGGTTGGACTTCAAGATCCAAATAGACCAATTGGCAGTTTTATATTTTTAGGACCTACAGGTGTTGGTAAAACAGAGCTTTGCAAAGCATTAGCTGAAGCTGTATATGGTGATCAAAATAATATGGTAAGAATAGATATGTCAGAGTATATGGAAAAACATGCTGTTTCTAAGCTTATAGGAGCACCTCCAGGATATGTAGGTTATGATGAAGGAGGTCAGCTTACAGAGGCTATAAGAAGAAATCCGTATTCAGTTGTTTTATTAGATGAGATAGAAAAGGCTCATAGTGATGTTTTTAATATTTTGTTGCAGATATTAGAGGATGGAAGACTTACTGATGGAAAAGGTAAACTTGTAAATTTTAAAAATACAATAATAATAATGACATCTAATATAGGAGCTCATAAAATAACAAAGCAAAGAAATGTAGGATTTTTAACATCTGTTTCACATGAAAGTGAATATAAATCTATGAAGGAAAATATATTAGATGATTTAAAGAAAAGTTTTAGACCTGAGTTTTTAAATAGAATAGATGACACAATAGTGTTTCATAAGTTAGAAAAAGATAACTTAAAAGATATATTAGATATAATGTTAAAAGATATAAAAATTAGATTAAATAAAAATAATATAGATATTATTTTTAATGATGATATAAAAGATTATTTACTAAGTAAATGTACAGTTAATGATTATGGTGCAAGGCCCTTTAGACGAGTAATAACAAAGGAAATTGAAGATAGGCTTAGTGAAGAAATTTTAATGGGAAATATAGAAAAAGGTAAAAATTTAGAAGCTTTTATAAAAGAAGAATGTATAAAATTTAAGTGTATAAGTTAACTTATAAAGGGAGTAGTTTTTAATACTCCCTTTAAATTTTATATTTTTATTTAAAATTAAATAATTATTAATTAAAAAATTTTATTGAAATATCTAATTATAAAGTGATATAATAAAATTATAGGATATACCCCTGGGGGGTAAGGAGGTAATTAAATTGGAAAAGGAAATAAAAAATATTGATTTAATTATAATTGGTGGAGGCCCAGCAGGGTTAACAGCAGCTATATATGCATCAAGAGCAAGATTAGATTTGCTTTTATTGGAAGACAAAATAGTTGGTGGTCAAGTAAGGAATAGTTATACTGTTGAAAATTATCCAGGATTTAAAAAAATATCTGGAGCTGAACTTGCAGATATAATGCAACAACAGGCAGAAGAATTAGGAACAAATATAGATGAGTTTGATATTATAGAAAATGTTAAGTTTAATGAAAATGAAAAAATTATAGAGACTGAAGAAGTTATATATAAACCGAAGGCAGTAATAATTGCAACAGGAGCATCACCAAGAAAATTACCTATAAAAAATGAAGAAAAATTTGCAGGCAAGGGTGTTCACTATTGTGCAGTATGTGATGGGGCTATGTATCAAGATAAAATTATTTCTATAGTCGGTGGAGGAAATACAGCTTTAGAAGAAGCGATATTCTTAACAAACTTTGCTAAGAAGGTATATATAATAAGAAGATATGATTACTTTAGAGGTGAAAAAGCTGTTTTAGAAGAAGTTGAAAAGAATGATAAAATAGAAATTCTTTATAATGAAGATTTAATATCAGTTGAAGGTAATGATTTTGTTGAAAAAGGAATAATTAAAAATACATTAACTGGTGAAGAAAAAGAAATAAAGATAGATGCTGTTTTTGGATCAATAGGCCATGAACCAATGATAAACCTATTTAAAGATTATATTAATCTTTCAAAAGGAAATTATATAATTACAGATGAAAATATGAGAACTAATATACCAGGAGTATATGCAGTTGGAGATGTTAGAGAGAAAGAATATAGACAAATAACAACTGCTGTTGCTGATGGAACTATAGCTGCATTAGAAGCAGAAAAATATATAAAGAAATTAGGAAAGTAAGGTGATTTGTAATGATAAAAATATATTCAACATCATGGTGTCCAGCTTGTATTAAGGCAAAGAAATACTTAGATATGAAAGGAATGGAATTTCAAGAAATTAATGTTGCAGATAAACATGAAGATAGAAATGAAGTTCAAGAAGTATCAGGTCAAAGAACAGTACCAGTATTAGATATTAATGGGAAAGTTATTGTTGGATTTGACAAAAAAGCTATAGATGAAGCTTTAAGATAATATTTTATAAGTAAATATTTGGACATATTTATATATTTAATTTATAAAAGGTGAGTTTTTAGCTCACTTTTTTATTTTTCAAATTAAAAGTCACTATTAAAATTTTAATAGTGACTTTTTATATTAAACGTTAGATAATGCTTTATCAATTGCAGGCTTATCGAATCCAATTATAATAGTTCCGTTTATATCAAGAACAGGTACTCCCATTTGTTTTGATTTTTTAAGCATTTCTTCTCTAGCTTCCATATCATCTTGAACATTTAATGAAGTAAACTCTACTCCTTTTTTTGTTAAATAATCTTTAGCTTTTACACACCAAGGACATGAATTAGTTGTATATACTTTTACCATAATACTTCCTCCTTAATTAGACGATAATAATTATTAATTAAATATCTTTTTTAATAAATTGTACTCTATAAATCAATTAAATTCAAGTTGCTTAATATGTATAATGTGTAACAAATATTTTATAAATTTACTTTATTATATCTTCATTTTCTAAATTTGAATTTAATATAAGATTACTGTAATCTCCTTCTATTATATTATTGGAAAAAGTTTCACTTATATTTATTGGATTGTTATATTTTATAGTATTCTTTGGAATTATATTGGTGTTAATAAGTTTTGATTTATCAATCATTGTATCATCATCTCCTTTTAAATTGTATAATTATTATTTGTATAAAATAAATTTATTATGCTAAATAAAACATATTGTATAGTGGTCTAGACAACTATATATTAATTAGTTATAATTAATTAAGGAGGAATAAATATGATAGATAAAAATAGTCCAATTCCAGTTTATTTTCAATTAAAACAAGATATATTAGATAAGATTTCCGAAGGTTATTGGAAGGTTGGGGAATGCATTGATAGTGAAAGAGAGTTTTCTGAGCACTATGAAGTAAGCAGAATGACAGTAAGACAGGCATTAGGGGAATTAGTTCAAGAAGGAGTTTTAGTTAGAGAAAAAGGAAAAGGTACTTTTGTTTGTGAGCCAAAAGTAAAGCAACAAGATGTTATGAGTTTTACAGATATTATTGAGAGATCAGGTGGAAAACTTGAAACTGAGGTTCTAGAACTTAATATTATAGATACTCCTGATGATATGGTTGAGTTATTAAAAGACAACAAGGTTTATAGAATAAATAGAATAAGAAAAGTAAATGGCGAATGTATAGCTAATGAATTAGTACATATATCACCTAAAATATGTGGAGAATTAAATGAAGAAAAATTAAAAGGTTCTTTATTTAAGTTAATTGAAGAAAGAGGTCATTTTATAAATCATTCTGAATCATCAATAAAGGCAATTGTTATGGATGATTATTATAAAAAGCTTTTTGAGGTGGATAATATACTTCCATTAATAAGCACATTTGGAACAACATTAGATGAAAATAACAATGTTCTTTTTGTAGAAGAATCTATTTATAGATCAGATAAATATATATTACAAGTAAATATATCAAGGCGAGAGGGGAAATTGAAATGAAATTAATTATGGTCAAAAATTATGATGAAATGAGTAAAGTAGCAGCAGAGGTAATTCAAAAAGTAATAAGTGATAAACCAGATGCTGTATTAGGTCTTGCAACAGGTGGAACACCAGTTGGAATGTATAAGGAATTAATAAAAATGAATAATGATGGAAAAATAGATTTTTCAAAAGTAACAACTGTTAATCTTGATGAATATATAGGTCTTTCTGGAACACATGAGCAAAGTTATAGACACTTTATGAATAGTAATCTTTTTGATCATATAAATATAAATAAGGCTAATACTTATGTACCAAATGGATTAGCTAAAGATATAGAAGAAGAGGGAAAAGCTTACGATAAAAAAATAGATGAGTTAGGTGGAACAGATATACAATTATTGGGTGTTGGAAATAATGGACATATAGCATTTAATGAACCAGATTCAGTTTTAATATCAGGAACTCATTTAACTGGATTAACAGAAAGCACAATAAAAGCTAATTCAAGATTTTTTGATTCTATGGAAGAGGTACCAAAAACAGCTATAACTATGGGGCTTGGTCAAATAATGAAATCAAAAAAAATTCTTTTAATAGCAAGTGGAGAAAGTAAGGCAGAAGCTATTAAAGAGTTATTTAGTGGAAAAATAACTACTGAATGTCCAGTTACAATGCTTAATATGCACAGTGATGTTACAGTTATTATAGATGAAGATGCAGCAAAACTTATAAAGTAAAAATTTAAATATATAACAGGCTGATACAAAGCATTTTAAAATGTTTTATATCAGCCTATTCTTTTTAAAAATTTTTATAAAATAAAATTAATTAATCAATAGTTTAACTTTACAATTGTATGTTATTATAATATAAGTGAAATGTAACAAAATTTCATAAAGTGAAAAATAGATTGAGGTGCTTTTATGGCTAAAATAAAATCAATGTTTATCTGTCAAGAATGTGGATATGAATCAGCAAAATGGCTTGGAAAATGTCCCTCTTGTAATGAATGGAATACTTTTGTTGAAGAAGTTAGAGATAATAAAGTTCAAATTAAAAATGATATAGTAAAAATTCTTAAGCCTGAGAACATGCCTAAAAGCATTAAAAATATAAAATCAGGTGAAAAGGAAAGATATGATACAGGAGTAAATGAATTAAACAGAGTTTTAGGTGGAGGTCTTGTAAAAGGTTCATTAACTTTAATATCAGGAGACCCTGGAATTGGTAAGTCAACGTTATTACTTCAAACAGCTAATAATATAGCTAAAAATTATGGTAAAGTACTTTATGTTTCAGGAGAAGAATCAGAAGAACAAATAAAAATAAGAGGAGATAGGTTAGGTGTAACCTGTGATGATTTATATATTGTTTCAGAAACTAACCTTGATACAATAGAAGTTTATATAGATGAATTAGAACCAAAGTTTGTAATAATAGATTCAATACAAACAATATACAAAGAAGGTGTTACATCAGCACCAGGAAGTGTGTCACAAGTAAAAGAATGTTCAAATCAAATGATGAGAATTGGTAAAAAGAAAAATATACCTTTATTTATAGTTGCACATGTTACAAAGCAAGGTGAGCTTGCAGGACCAAGGGTTCTTGAACATATGGTAGATACTGTTCTTTATTTCGAGGGTGAGAGAACAGAAGAATTTAGAATTTTAAGAACTATGAAAAATAGATTTGGAACAACAAGTGAAATTGGAGTTTTTGAAATGAGACAAGAAGGATTAGTTGAAGTATATGATCCATCTAGCATGTTCCTTGAAGATACAACATTTAATCAAGAAGGTTCTGTTGTAATTGGAATTATGGAAGGAACACGACCTATACTTGTTGAAATTCAAGCATTGGTTACAGAAACTAAGGCTGTTATGCCAAGAAGAACAGCTGTAGGTATTGATAATCAAAGATTAAGTTTAATACTTGCGGTTTTGGAGAAGAAACTTAGAATACCATTTTATAATCATGATGTATATGTTAATGTAGTTGGAGGATTAAATTTAGATGGAACTACGTCTGATCTTGGCGTTGCAATTGCATTAATTTCAAGTATGAGGGGGAAAGGAATTAAACTTCCTAAGGTATTAGTTGTAGGTGAAGTTGGATTAACTGGTGAAATAAGACCTATAACATCAATAGATAGACTTGTAAATGAAGCAGAAAAGATGGGGTTTGAAAATACTATAATACCTAGTAGAAATAGAGATAAGGTTAATAATAAGACAATAAATATTATGTGTGTTAGCAATATAAGAGAAGCTATAAGTAAGATATTCTAGGAGAATAGGTGAGCGTATGAGGTTAGAAAGAGATGTTGAAATAAAAAACATATTGAAAATGATGTGTCCAGGAACTCAATTAAGAGAAGGGCTTGAAAATATATTAAGGGCAAAAACTGGAGGATTAATTGTTTTAGGTGATAATGAAGATGTCATGAATATAGTAGATGGAGGATTCACAATTCATTCAGAATATTCTCCTGCTTATGTATATGAATTGGCAAAAATGGATGGAGCTATAGTTTTAAGTGAAGATATAAAAAAGATTGTTTGTGCTAATGCACAATTAGTACCAAGTGCATCAATACCTACCTTTGAAACTGGAACAAGACATAGAACTGCCCAAAGAGTTGCTAGAGAAACTGGAAAGGTTGTTGTAGCAATATCTCAAAGGAGAAATATTATAACTGTTTATAAAGGCGATATAAAATATGTATTAAGAGAAAGTAGTGTAATTCTTGGTAGAGCAAATCAGGCAGTTCAAACCCTTGAAAAGTATGTTTCTGTATTAGAAAGAGTAATAAATAACTTAAATCTTTTAGAGTTTCAAGATTTAACAACACTTTTTGATGTAGTTACTGCAATTCAAAGAACAGAAATGGTAATGAGAATTGTTGAAGAAATAAGAATATATATTTTAGAGTTAGGTAATGAGGGAAGACTTATATCTATGCAATTAAATGAATTAATAAAGCATGTTGAAAGAGATGGGATATTTTTAATAAGAGATTATAGTGGTCCAGAAAAAGATCATAATGAAATATATGAAAATATTCAAAAGTTAACATCAGAAGAACTTATAGACTTAGAATCTATAGCAAAAACTTTAGGATATGGATATGCACCACTTGCTGATACTTTAATATCACCAAAAGGATATAGAATGCTAAGTAAGATACCTAGAATACCATCTAATGTTATTGATAACTTAATATCTCATTTTGAAAATTTTAATAATATATTAGAAGCTGACATAGATGATTTAGATAAGGTTGATGGTATTGGAGAAGCTAGAGCTAAAGCAATAAAAAATGGATTAAGAAGAATAAATGATCAAATATCATTAAAGGTAGAGTTATAAAAAAACGATATTCTATAGGGATAAATTATCTCTTGGAATATCGTTTTTTATATACTTGTACTTTTTATATAATTCATTACCTAAAATTAAACTTTCCTAAAGTAGTTATTTTATCATTTTCTTTTAAAAATATATCATATAGATTTATATCTAAAGTATTGCAAAGGGATGTAAGATAGAAAATATTGTTACCCATCTCACGTTCAATAACTTCACGACAATTATTACATAATTTACCTTCTAAATGATTTTTAAGACATTCAGAAATATTTTCTATTGAATAATCTTCGTTAACTAAACATTGTTTGCTTGCATTTATTTTTATACAACCACAATTTGTAACAGCTTTAATAATTGCTCTATTAACCCTAGAATTTGATTCAGTATATTTACTTAAAGTATCAAGGATGCTTTTATGTCTAAGTAAAGAATCGTTTACATTGTTTTGAAAATCATCAAAAATAATATCTTTCATTTGCTTCAACTCCTTGCTAATATTTTATAAGTACAAATTAATTATAGAATTACAAGGTAATATTTGTCAATTAACAATTACGTATATAATTAACTTTAAGATAATAATATAACATCTTTTCAATAAAATATAGGGGGAATAAAATCAATGGAAATGTGAGATGGTGGAGAGTTTCTTAAATTAAGAAATTTTTCATGAAAGAGAATCTTTTGGTATGTTATAATTAATAAGTAAATATAATTACAATTAATTGTATTTAACTAAGAATTTTATATAGAGATTTTGTTAATAATTAATAGGGAGGTGAAAAGATGTTAAAAAAAATAATTAGATACATTCTTACATTGATAGGATTGTTAATAGGATATATTGTAGGAGAAGCTGTTTTAAAAATCCAGGCTGTTCAAGGGTTTAAATATTTATCAGGAACAGGTGGAAAAGTAACATTTCTTATAGTTATTTCGGTATTATTTGCAATTATTTTATATTTAATATCTCCATCAATATATAGAGGGATTTTAAACGTTATTGATTATATAGAAAAAAATATGAAAAAATTTACTGTATTAGAAATAATATATGGAGCTATAGGAGCTGTAATAGCATTAGTTATAGTATTTTTTGTAGCAAGACCTTTAAATGATATTGGGGGACCTTTAGGACCAATACTTTATATTTTGGTAAATATATTATTTGCAATAATTGGTATGAGGATAATGGTTCAAAAAAAAGACGATATAAGCAATATGTTTTTAGCAATGAAAAAAGCAAATGTTAACAAAGAAAAAGCACCTAAAGATAAAAAAGGAAAAAATATAAGA
The DNA here is from genome assembly GCF_030532265.1 of Clostridium sp. Taxonomy (GTDB): domain Bacteria; phylum Bacillota; class Clostridia; order Clostridiales; family Clostridiaceae; genus Clostridium. Next base: position 20,982 of record NZ_JAUNLM010000032.1, read on the forward strand.
GGTAAAGAAATACCAAAAGTATTAGATACATCAGTAATAATTGATGGAAGAATTTTTGATATTTGTCAAACTGGTTTTATAGAAGGTCCACTTGTTATTCCAAATTTTGTTTTAGATGAATTAAGACATATTTCAGACTCATCAGATTCTTTAAAAAGAACTAGAGGAAGAAGAGGATTAGACATATTAAATAAAATTCAAAAGGAGCTTGATATAGAAACTCAGATTTGGGAAGGAGATTTTCCAAAAATTGCTGAAGTTGATGCAAAGCTTTTAAAATTAGCACAAACTTTAGATGGTAAAGTAATAACAAATGATTATAATTTAAATAAAGTTGCAGAGGTTCAAGGTGTTCCAGTACTAAATATAAATGAACTTTCAAATGCTATAAAACCTGTTGTTATTCCTGGAGAAGAGATGACAGTTGAAGTTGTTAAGGATGGAAAAGAAGCAAGTCAAGGTGTTGCTTATTTAGATGATGGAACAATGATTGTTGTTGAAGGTGGTAAGAAATATATTGGGAAAACTATAGAGGTTATAGTTACTTCTGTATTACAAACTGCTGCTGGAAGAATGATATTTGCAAAACCTAAAGATAATTAAAGGAGATTTCTTTCAATGAACAGTGCAATTATATTAGCTGGAGGAAGAGGTAGAAGAATGGGTTCTGATATAAGTAAGCAATATATACTTATAAATAATAAACCAATTCTTTATTATACATTAAAAAAATTTATAAATAATGATAGTATAGATGAAGTTATTTTAGTTCTTCCTGAAGATGAAATAGAATACTGCAAAAGGGAAATATTAAAAAAATATAATTTAGAAGTTAACAAAATAGTATGTGGTGGAAAAGAAAGACAAGATTCAGTTTTAAATGGTTTAAGATCATTAGAAAATTGTGATATTGTTTTAATACATGATGGAGCAAGACCGTTTGTATCAGATAGAATAATAACAGAGGGAATAAGTTTTGCAAAAGAGTTTAAAGCTGTGGCTCCGGGGGTTATGCCAAAAGATACTATTAAAGTTAAAGATGATTATGGAATATCAGAACAAACTTTAAATAGAGAAAAACTTGTTGCAGTTCAAACACCTCAAATATTTGATTATAACTTAATATTATCTTGTCATGAAAAGGTTAAGCTTCAAAATATGGGTGTTACAGATGATACTATGGTTGTAGAAGCATTTGGAAATAAAGTTTTTCTTTATGATGGAGAGTATACAAATATTAAAATAACTACTCCAGAAGACCTTGTATTAGGGGAATATTTATCAAAGAATATTGAGTAATTAACTCTGTTGACAGTATATTTTTAAAAAGTTATAATTAAGTATAATTTTATACTAGTTAAAGGCTATGATGAAGAATAGTAGAAATCGCAAAGTTTTCAGAGAGAGAATCCTTAGGCTGAAAGATTCCAAAATAGATTTTGAACCAGCTTCTGAGTAATAGGCAAAAACTATCGGTTTAATACCGTTATCATTATTAAAGAAAAAATTTAGGTGGTACCGCGATAGTTAGTCGCCCTATTGTTAATAGGGTGGCTTTTTTATATTTTAAAGAAAATAATTAATTTATATAAATAGGAGGATAAAAATATGAGAATGTCTAATATGCTAATTGCAACTTTAAGAGAAGTTCCAGCAGAAGCAGAAATAGCAAGCCATCAATTAATGCTTAGAGCAGGATTAATAAGAAAAATGGCATCAGGAATATATAATCATTTACCATTAGGAGTAAAAGTTCTTAAAAAGGTAGAAGATATAGTTAGAGAAGAAATGGATAATGCTGGAGCGCAAGAACTTTTATGTTCAGCTGTAATACCAGCAGAATTATGGCAAGAGTCAGGTAGATGGGATGCTTACGGAGCAGAAATGTTTAGAGTTAAAGATAGAAATCAAAGAGATTTTTGTTTAGGACCAACTCACGAGGAAGTATTTACTAACATAGTTAAAAATGAAATAAAATCATATAAACAATTACCATTAAACTTATATCAAATTCAAACAAAGTATAGAGATGAAACTAGACCAAGATTTGGTGTTATGAGATCAAGAGAATTCATAATGAAAGATGCTTATAGTTTTGATAAAGATCAAGCAGGATTAGATATTGCATTTGATAAAATGCACGATGCTTATGTAAAAATATTTAATAGATGTGGATTAGATGCAAAATGTGTTGAAGCGGATTCAGGAGCAATTGGTGGCTCAAATTCAGCAGAATTTATGGTTAAATCAGAAGTTGGAGAAGATGATGTAGTATTCTGTACAGAATGTAATTATGCAGCAAACATAGAAAAAGCAGAAGCTAAAGCAGAAATAGCAGAACCTGAAGAATTAGTTGCAATGGAGAGAGTATCTACACCAGATAGTAGAACAATAGAAGAAGTATCAGAATTTTTAAAAGTATCTCCAAAGAAAACTGTTAAAACTTTAATATACAATGTAGATGGAAAATTAGTTGGAGTTTTAGTAAGAGGGGATAGAGAAGTTAATGAAGTAAAAGTTGCAAATGCAGCTAATGCATCAGCTGATATAGAATTAGCTTCACATGAAGAAGTGCTTAGAGCAACAGGTGCTGAAACAGGATTTGCAGGTCCAGTTGGATTAAAGGTAGATTTACTTTTAGTTGATGAAGAAGTAAGCAGAATGTACAATATGGTTACGGGAGCAAATGAAACTGGGTTCCATTTAACAGGCGTTAATTACGGAAGAGAATTTGAAGGAGTAGTTGGCGACTTTAGAAATGTAGAAGAAGGAGAAGTTTGTCCTAAGTGTGGCGGAAAGGTTACTATTGCAAGAGGTACTGAGGTAGGTCATATATTTAAACTAGGAACTAAATACTCAGAAGCTATGAATGCTAAATTTATAGATGAAGATGGAAAAGAAAAACCATTTATAATGGGATGCTATGGAATTGGAGTAACAAGAACTGTTGCATCAATAATAGAACAACATCATGATGAAAATGGTATAATATGGCCGTTAGAAGTTGCACCTTATCATGTTTCAGTTGTAGCAGTAAATTCAAAAGATGAAGATCAAATGAGAATTGCAACAGAAATATATGAAGAACTTAAGTCTATGGGTGTAGAAGCACTTTTAGATGACAGAAAAGAAAGAGCTGGAGTTAAGTTTAAGGATTCAGAACTTATGGGAATACCAATGAGAATAACTGTTGGTAAGAAGATAAGTGATGGAGAAGTTGAATTTAAATTAAGAACTGGCGGAGAAAATGAAACAATAAAAATAGAAGAAGCTAAAGATAGAGTAAGAGCAGAATTCGAAAAAAATAACCTAAAACTAAAATAGTTAGGAGGCGTATAGAATGAGGCTTTACAACACATTAACAAATAAAAAAGAGGAGTTTGTACCAATAACTCCAGGAGAAGTTACTATGTATGTATGTGGACCTACAGTGTATAACTTTTTCCATATAGGTAATGGTAGAACTTTTATAGTTTTTGATACTATAAGAAGATATTTTGAGTATAGAGGCTATAAAGTAAAATTTGTTCAAAATTTTACAGACATAGACGATAAAATGATAAAAAGAGCTAATGAAGAAGGTTTAACTGTTAAAAAAGTTGGTGATAAGTATATTAAAGAATATTATACTGATGCTGATGCCTTAAATATAGAAAGAGCTACAGTAAATCCGAGAGCTACAGAGTATATTGGTCAAATAATAAAATTTGTTAAAGATTTAATAGATAAAGGATATGCTTATGAAGTTGATGGTGATGTGTACTTTAGCACTAAAAAGTTTGAAGGATACGGTAAACTGTCAGGTCAAAATTTAGATGAATTGCAAGCTGGTGCAAGAATAAATGTTGATGAAAGAAAGAAAGATCCTATGGATTTTGCTATATGGAAGGCAAAGAAAGAAGGAGAACCAGCATGGAAATGTCCTTGGGGGGAAGGAAGACCAGGATGGCATATTGAATGTTCATGTATGGCAAAGAATATCTTAGGGGAAACAATAGATATTCATGCAGGTGGAATGGATTTAGCATTCCCACATCATGAAAATGAAATAGCGCAAAGTGAAGCATTAACAGGAAAGCCATTTGCCCATTATTGGTTGCATTCAGCTT
>NZ_JAUNLM010000033.1 GCF_030532265.1 Clostridium sp.
AAATTTGGTTTTTTAGCTAATGAAACAGCATTACCTTCTGAAGCTTCTGCTATTCCAAAACCATCTAGTATCATTAACATTACTGGTTTCTTTGCCATTACTCTACCTCCATTTATTTACTTTAATAAATAATAAAAATATTACTATTATACTCTACTTTTTTCATTTATATTATACTACAATATAATAATACAAACAATAAAAAGCAATAGTATGAAAGAATTGCTATTATTCAATCATGACTATTGCCTTTTATGTTAATTCTAAATATTAATCAATTAATTAATATTAGTAGTTAACGATTTGAGCAAAGTCTGAAGCTACTAAGCTAGCTCCTCCAACTAAAGCTCCATCGATATCTGATTGAGCCATTTGCTCTTTTATTGTAGCTGGCTTAACTGATCCACCATATTGAATTCTTACTTTATCAGCAACTTCTTGTCCGAACATTTCAGCTACAACTTTTCTGATTGAAGCTATAGTTTCGTTTGCTTGTTCTGATGTAGCAGTTTTTCCAGTTCCGATAGCCCAAATTGGTTCATAAGCTATAACAACTTTTTCTGCTTCTTCTTTAGTTAATCCTTCTAAATCAGCTTTGATTTGTCCTGCTAAAACTTCTACATATTTTCCTGATTCTCTTTGCTCTAAAGTTTCTCCACAGCAAAGGATTGGAGTTATGTTGTGCTTAAGTGCAGCTTTAACTTTTTTGTTACAAGTTTCATCAGTTTCGTTGAAGTATTCTCTTCTTTCACTGTGTCCGATTACTACGTATTCAACACCCATAGCTTCAAGCATTCCTGGAGCAACTTCTCCTGTGAAAGCTCCACTTTCTTCAAAGTGCATGTTTTGTGCAGCTATTTTAACATTTGATCCTTTAGCAGCATTTACAGCAGCTTCTAAACATACGAATGTTGGGCAAAGAACTACATCACAAGTAGCATCCTTTACTAATGGTTTAAATTCGTTAATGAACTCTACAGCTTCTGCTGGAGTTTTGTGCATTTTCCAGTTTCCTGCGATTATTGCTTTTCTCATTAAAATCACCTCTAAATTTATTTAATGTTTTTAACCAAATTTAATAAAACATAGAGCCACTCTTTTTTTCTCTATAAAGAGTGGCAATATTTATTTATAAAAACTATTTAGGCAGCTTATTAGCTATTTAAAGCATCTATTCCTGGTAATACCTTACCTTCTAAGAATTCAAGTGATGCTCCACCACCAGTTGAGATATGAGTCATCTTATCTCCAAATCCTAATATATTTACAGCTGCAGCTGAATCTCCACCACCAATTATAGTTGTAGCATTTGAATCAGCCATAGCCTTAGCTACTGCAATTGTACCTTTGTTGAAGTTTTCGAATTCGAATACTCCCATTGGTCCATTCCAAATAACTGTTTTAGCATCTTTAATTGCATCAGCATATAATTTTTCTGTTTTTGGTCCAATATCTAATCCCATGCTTCCAGCTGGAATGTTTTGATCTTCAGTAATAGTAGCTTCTACATCTTTAAATTCTGTAGCTACTCTGTGATCTACTGGTAATAAGAAATTAACTCCCTTAGCTTTAGCTTTTTCAATCATTTCTTTAGCATATTCAATTCTATCTTCTTCAACTAATGAAGTTCCGATTTCGTATCCTTGAGCTTTTAAGAATGTGTAAGCCATTCCTCCACCTATTATTAAAGTATCAACTTTATCTAAAAGGTTATTTATAACTGCAATTTTATCTGAAACTTTAGCTCCTCCTAAGATTGCTACAAATGGTCTTTCTGGATTTTCAACAGCATCTCCTAAGAATTTTAATTCTTTTTGGATTAAGTATCCACATACAGCTGTATCTATGAAATCAGTAACACCAACTGTTGAACAGTGAGCTCTGTGTGCTGTTCCGAAAGCATCATTTACAAAAATTTCAGCAAGTGAAGCTAATTCTTTTGAGAATTCTTCTCCATTTTTAGTTTCTTCTTTTCTATATCTAGTGTTTTCTAATAAAACAACGTCTCCGTCTTTCATTTCAGCTACTGCTTTTTTAGCATTTTCTCCAACAACATTGTTGTCAGCTGCAAAAACAACTTCTTTTCCAAGCATTTCGCTTAATCTCTTAGCAACTGGTGCTAATGATAATTCTGGCTTTGGTTCTCCCTTTGGTTTACCCATATGTGAACAAAGAATAACTTTAGCACCATTGTCAACTAAATATTTGATAGTTGGAAGTGCTCCGTTTAATCTATTTTCATCAGTTATAACACCATCTTTTAGTGGTACGTTAAAGTCACATCTTACTAAAACTTTTTTACCTTTTACATTGATATCTTCTATAGTCTTTTTATTGAAGTTCATTCTTTTCACCTCTTAAAATAAATTATACCTATATTTTAAAATAGTCTGGCCTTATAGCCTTATACTACAAAACCAGACTTATAAAACTTTATGTTTACTATCTAATTAATAGACTACTTTAAGTTAGCGAAGTATCCTAAAGTTCTGATTAATTGGTTAGTGTATGACATTTCGTTGTCGTACCATGAAGCAACTTTAACTAATTGTTCTCCGTTAACTTCCATGATCTTTGTTTGAGTTGCATCGAATAATGATCCGAAGCTTATTCCGATAACGTCTGATGATACTATTGGATCTTCAGTGTATCCGAATGATTCGTTTGCAGCAGCTTTCATTGCAGCGTTTATTTCTTCAGCAGTTACTTTCTTGTCAAGTACACATACTAATTCAGTTAATGAACCAGTGATTACTGGAACTCTTTGAGCGTTTCCGTCTAATTTTCCAGCTAATTCTGGGATAACTAATCCGATTGCTTTAGCAGCTCCTGTTGAGTTAGGAATGATTGATCCTGCAGCAGCTCTAGCTCTTCTTAAATCTCCTTTTCTGTGTGGAGCATCTAAAGTGTTTTGGTCATTTGTGTAAGCGTGGATTGTAGTCATGAATCCTTCTTTTAATCCAAATGAATCATTTAATACTTTAGCCATTGGAGCTAAACAGTTAGTTGTACATGAAGCACCTGAAATAACTGTGTCTTCTGCTTTTAATATTTCGTTGTTTACGTTGAATACAACTGTTGGAAGGTCGTTTCCAGCTGGAGCTGATATAACAACTTTCTTAGCACCTGCTTCGATATGAGCTGAAGCTTTTTCTTTTGAAGCGAAGAATCCAGTACATTCTAATACGATGTCTACTCCTAATTCTCCCCATGGTAATTCAGCTGGGTTAGCATTTGCAGTAACTTTGATTTCTTTTCCGTTTACTACGAAAGCTCCTTCTTTAACTTCGATTTCTCCATCGAATCTTCCTTGTGCTGAGTCATACTTGAATAAGTGAGCTAACATTTTAGCATCTGTTAAGTCATTGATTGCAACAACGTTAAATTCTGGGTTGTTGATCATTAATCTTAACGCTAATCTTCCTATTCTTCCAAATCCATTAATTGCTACATTTACCATAATGTAAATACCTCCTAAAAATAGCTTTTATAAAAAATTTTTTTATAAACAAATTAATTGTTACAACTGCTTAAAATATCTAAGATAGATCTTGCAGTAGCTTCATCGGTGATTAAAACACCATTTTCATTATTTTTTTGAGTCGCTATAATCGGCTCAACTTTATTTTTTCCACCAGCCACGACAATATGCGTGTTAATTTTTCTGGCTTCATCTATATTTATTCCAATAGCGGTTGTACTTGAAACCACTGTTGAATTTTTATCAAAATAACATCCAAATGCTTCTCCTACAGCATTAAGTTCTGTTAGTTTTTTTACACTTTCTTCAGTAAGACCTCTTTTTTTAGCCATTTCAAAAGCATCACCAACACCATATATAAATATATCAGCATTGTGTATACTATCTACTACATCTTTTATAGAGTCTTCTTCTTTTAAAGAATTTAAAACCTTTAAACTAACACTTTCTGGTACATGAAGCATCTTATAAGTTCCATTAGTTTTCTTAGCAAGTAATGCTACTAATGTATTAGCTTGTGTTTCTACATTTCTACCAAGTCCACCTCTTGCTGGAACTACTAAAACATTTGGAACATTTCTTATACTTCCAAAAGCTTCAACAACTTCCTTAACTGAAGTTCCTCCAGTTAGCGCAATAATTGAATTGGCTTTTATTATCTTTCTTAAGTAATTAGACGCTGCTTTACCAATATCTTTAAGTACTGATTGATTAACATTTATATCCCCAGGTACTACTATAACATCTTTTAAATTTAGAGCTGTCTTAATTCCTTTTTCTATTTCTGATAATCCTCTAACTTCATGAATAAATTCACTTAGTTTATCAACTATCTCTTCACCAGCACTTGTTACATTCATACCTGCTGTGTTAATTTGTATTAATCCTTGACCTTTAAGAAAACTTACTTCTGTTCTAACTACCCTTTCACTAAGTAAAAGTTCATTAGCTAAAACTCTTCTTCCTATAGGCTGATTTAAAAATATAGTCCTTAATATATTGTACCTTTTCTCGAGTACCTCTATAAGTTCAGGAACTATCTTTTTCTGTAGCTTTAATATTTCCTGCAACTTCAACACTCCTTTGGTCATAAAGCGTCCCATACTTAATGTTTTTGTCCCACAATCTTATTATAAGTTATATTAACTAATTTTTAAAGTATAAATTTTATTTTTTTTCATTTTTATCCCTAATTTAACGTTTTGTTTTATATTTAATTAAATATTTTATTTTATATTTATAATCTTTTTCTCTTGCTTGAGGACCTTATTTGCATTTCCTCTCTGTATTTTGCCACAGTTCTTCTTGATATATTCATACCATTTTCTTTTAATTTATCACTTATATTTTGATCTGAATAAGGCTTCTTTTTATCTTCTGATTCTATAATTTCTTTTATTTTATTTTTTATTTTTATAACTCCTGTATCCTCACTATTTAATGAAGAAATGCTTGTTGTAAATAAATCCTTTATTCTAACTGTTCCTCTATCAGTTAATACGTATTTATCTTTAACTGCTCTACTTATTGTTGATTCATGAACTTGTAGTTCTTCTGCAATTTCTTTTAAAGTCATAGGCTTTAAAAAATTATATCCCTTTTCAAAATATTCTCTTTGTTTTATTATTATTATTTCCAAAACCCTATATAATGTACTTCTTCTTTGTTCTATACTTTTTATTAAAAATAAAGCTTTATTAAGCCTATCCTTTACATAATTTGATGCAATTTCATCATTGTTAGTTAATACATCTTTATAAGTTTTATTTATTGATAACTTAGGTACAACACTATCATTCATTATTATTATAAATTCACCATCTAATTCTCTTATAGCTGCATCTGGAATGATAAATTTCACTTCTTCCCCAGTATAAAATCCTCTTGATGGTTTTGGTTCTAACCTTTTTATTATATCTCCATATCTTTGTGCTTCTCTAGGTGATATATTTAACTTTTTAGCAATAACTCCGTATCTATTTTCAGCTATATCTTCAAGATTTTCTTCAACCATTTTTACTATAATGTCATCATCTAAAGCTAATTTATTTAATTGAATAAGTAAACACTCTTTTATATTTCTAGCTCCTATGCCGTAAGGCTCAAGATCTTGCACTATTTTTAAGACTTCTTCACCTTTTTCTTCACTTATTTTAAGTTCATTGCATATTTGCTTTAAATCACATTCTAAATATCCCCTATGATCTAAATTTTCTATTATATAATCTCCGATTTCTAGTGTATATTCATCTATATAAACTTCCATTAGTTGTTCATGTAAATATTCTTTTAGTGATTTTTTTTCAGATATAAAATTAAATGGGGATAATTCATCATTATCATAATTTCCATAACTTTGAGCTCCATAATTATCAAACTCAAAGTATTTTATCATTTCTTTATAATCATACTTGTCCATAAATTTTTCTTCACTTATTGAAGACTTTTCCTGACTTGTATCTTTTATGTCCAATATTGGATTTTCCTCAAATTCTTTATCTATGTATTCTCTTAAATCATTTACTGACATTTGAAGCATTTTTATAGACATTTGCATTTCTTGTGTCATAACTAATCTTTGCTCTTGCGTAAGATTCATAGAATACTCCATCTTCATAATATCACCCTTCTCTACACACATTTATTACTATAAAAAATTACAATATAACTCTTCTTAATATGTAAAAATTTAATATGATTTAATATAAACTAATTTAGATGGAGTTATTCTCCATCTAAATTAACTCTAAGCAATATTCTTTTTAAATTATTATATCATATACTAATTTACTTACAAACTAAATTGTAATTGTTTTCTGACATATCTACTTATTTATATATTATTACGCTTTAAATTCTATAACTTCATATAATTTTTTTGGTATTTGTAATTCTCCATTTTTTATCATCTCTTTATATTTTTTTAAGTTTTCCATAGTTTTGTTAGATACACTTTGTTCTGTTGAAGGCGCATAATCTATTATTTCTTCTTTTACTCCGTATTCTTCAAGATTATCTATGCCACTTTTAAAACTTCCCTCTTTAATTTCTTTACAAGCTTTTAATACGGATTTATCAACTTTTTTAATCATTGATGATATTATTTGGTCTTTATATTCTGGAAGTTCTATCTTTTGATCTACGTCTATACCGATAGCCAACTTTCCTCTTTCTTTAGCAGCTTTAAACACTCCCAATCCTGCTTTTCCACATGCTTGAAATAAGATATCACAACCTTGATCATACAATTCTATAGCTTTCTCATATCCTTTTTTTTCATCTGAATAAGTTTGAATAAATCTAGTATTTATTCCGTCTATTAATCCTTCTGCAGCCTTTTCATTTACAGTTTTTACACCCGCTATATAACCATTGCAAAATTCTAATCCCTTCTCATCATTTAAAGCCCCTACAAACCCTACATTATTAGCTTTTGTTTCTCCTCCGGCAACTATTCCCATTAAAAATGCTCCTTCTTGATGCTTAAATAATATAGATTTAACATTAGCTTCTTCAACTTTAGAATCTATTATTGCAAAGCTTTTATCTCTTCTTTCTCTTGCAACCTTCTCTACAGCCCCTTTTGTTTCCCTTCCCATACATATTACCATTGCTGTATCTCCTATTGTTTTTCTAAGTAAATTGTCAATTCCCTCATTTCTTCCTTCAACTTGAGATGAAAACTCTACATATTCTGTTGCTATATCATATTTCTCCTTTGCTTCATCAGCACCCTTCTTAGCAAGGAATCCAAATGATTTATCATTAAAATCTTGAGCCATAAGAGCAACATTTATCTTTCCTCTATGCACCAACCCTGCTCCATTTTTACATCCCCCTACTAACATAATTAAATATAAACTTATCAATAATAACAGTAATACTGAGATTTCTCTATTTTTATTTATTTTATCCATAAATTTCTCACCTCTATAAAATTTATCAATTTTATCTTTTCCTAAAAATATTTTTTAATACAAAATAAAAGAAGCATCAAAATTGATGCTTCTTTATATTTAAATATATTTTATTTATTTAATTTTTCACTTATAAAAAATAATCCACCTGCTTTATTTCCTGAATGTATTCCTACTGAACATCCAACAGGTCCTTCTATATAATCAATATTATTGCTTTCTAAATATTCTTTAAGAGGCTGAGTTATTTCATTATAATTAACATCTACTAAAAGTACTGGCATATCTTTTCTTGGAACAAGTTCTTCCATATCACTTATAATTCTCTTAACCGCTTTTTTAGGTCCTCTTACTTTACCTTTTACATCCATAACTCCATCTTTAACTTCAAGTATAAGTTTTATTCCAAGCATTCCTGTAACAACACTTACAGCTTTTGGAAGTCTTCCACCTTTAACTAAATTATCTAAAGAGTCAAAACTTAATGAACTATTTATATATGGTTTTACTTCTTCTAATTCATTTACTATTTCCTCTATTTTTAATCCACTATCTCTAAGCTTTGCTGCTTTTAAAACTAAAATACCAAGTCCAGCTGTTATTGTTTGCGAATCTACAATATATACATCATCTGTCTCTAACATTTGTTTTGCAACACATGCTGATTGATATGTTCCACTCATACCTGATGACATTAACACAGCTAAAACTTTGTAACCTTCATCAATATATTTTTTATATGTTTCCACAAATCTATTTGGAGTAATCTGACCTGTTGTTGGAAATACATCACCTTCATCTATTCTTTTGAATACCTCATCTAATGTTATTTCAACACCATCTAGATAACTTTCTTCTCCAAAATTTATAAGAACTGGTAATACCTCAATATCCAATTCACTCAAAAGCTCTTTTGGTAAATCAACGGTACTATCTGTTATAATTTTAATCTTTTCCATTCACTCAGTCCCCCTTTATTTTATTTCATATTAGGAAATCCCATCTGTCTTAATGCTTCATATGCAACAATAGCAACTGTGTTTGAAAGATTTAAACTTCTAGTACTTGTCTTAATCATAGGTACTCTTAATCCTTCATGAGCATTATGAACATCTTCCGGCACTCCACAAGTTTCCCTTCCAAACATAATAAAATCCCCTTCATTAAACTTAATTTCATCATAATGTTCTCCACCATGAGTTGTTGCTAAATATATTTTTTTATCCCCATACTTTTTCATGAACTCTTCATAACTTTCATGTACCTCAAGTTGTAATTCATCCCAGTAATCAAGACCTGCTCTTTTTACTTGTTTTGAACTTATATCAAATCCTAAAGGCTTTATTAAATGTAACTTAGATCCAGTTAAAACACAAGTTCTTGCTATATTTCCAGTATTTTGTGGTATCTCTGGTTGATACATAACTATATTTAAATTCAAAAAAATCACCTTCCATAATCATATAAACAGAAAAAAGAAGATGAATTCACATTCATCTTAAGCTTTCAAAAGTTTATCTTTAAACTTATAATAAAAATAATACTACATCCATTCTCTTTAGTCAAAGAATTTAAACCTCTCTATAATATTAATATTTTAATTTAAATACTATAAAATTATTTTTTAAATAATATACTTTATTATACAATTACTAATATATTTTTTTAAATTTTCTTCAAAAAAGCTTTTAACTTCTTCTAATGTTTCCTTGTTATAAACATACTTTGTATAACCAAATTGACCATATTTTAAAGTTCTATTTTCTTTATCCATTGGAAGTTTTGATTTTGGATAAACACTTAATATTTGATTTTTAGCTCTCTCTGTATACCTATGAGTTATTACTTCTATTTCAATTTTTCTTTCTTTATCATTAAACTCATTTCCAATTCTTTTTATTAAATTTAAATATTCATCTTTATAATTATCATATAAAAATACAGGAGCTATTATAAAACCAATTTTATATCCGTCATCGTACAACTTTTTAGCTCCTTTTATTCTTTCTTCAAAGCAGTCGGTTCCTCTTTCAAATTCATTTATAATTTTATTTGTATTTAGACTAAATCTTATTGTTGTTCTTCCATTATGCTTAGCACCAATTAATGAATCTATATCTTTAAATTTAGTTACAAATCTAAATAAACTATATTCATTTGCTCCAAAAAATTCTATGGCACGTTTCATAGAACCAGTATATTCTTCAACAGGTATTGGATCTGATGTTGCAGCACCTTCAAATACAGTTATAGCAGGCTTTCTTTCTTCTATATATTTTAATGCTTTATTTAAAATCTCATCTATATTTACATATATTCTACTTGATGGTCTCTTTCCAAGCTGAGTATTTAAATAACAATATTCACACATACCACTACATCCACTTAATAATGGTAATTGATAGTGAGCAGATGGCTTACAACTTTGAAATTCAGTTATTTTTCTAACTGCTATAACTAAAGTTTTCTTCCCAGATACAAAACTCTGTATCGGTGTTTCTCCTTTTTTACCAGTAACTCTGCCACCTTTATTTATTACTATATTTTTATTTTCTTTTTTAAATTTCTCTAATAATTTTTTGCCTAAAGGATATTGTAATGATTTCTCATCAAATACTATTTTAGATGGATTAAACATAAAATCACCTCTATAATAGTATTTCTCTATCTCTTATTTAATATAAATTTTTCTAATGCTTTTCTAACTCCATCATTTATATTTGTATCTGTTATATAATTTGCTTTCTCTTTAAGCTCTAAAATTCCATTTCCCATAGCTATACCAAGTCCAGCATATTCTATCATTGATATATCATTTTCATTATCACCTATACAAATTATTTCTTCTCTTCTAATGCCATAATATTTAGCTAACATTTTTACAGCATTTCCTTTTGAAACACCTATTTTATTTATTTCTATACTTCTTCCCCCTGAACAGTAATATGTTATTCCTTGAATTTTATCTATTTCTCGTCTAAATAATTCTGTTCTTTCTTTTAAAGGTGAAAACATTATACATTTAGTTACTTTACCTTTATATGCTTTTATACTATCGTCAATATTTTTTAAATCTTTAAGAACTTTAATATTTACAGGAAAGTCTCTATTTCTTATATCTGGTAAAACTATTTTTGCAATTAAACTGCTTAAAACACTATTTGTTATTACTTCATCAATTGTATGTAAATGCAATACAACCTTGCACTTTTTAGCTGCTATAAGCAATTTCTTTATAATATCTATATCTAATTCGCTTTTAAATATAGGTTTATCTTTATATTTTTCCTTTATAACAGCTCCATTTCCAGCAATTACAAAATCTGATGCACCAATAAGATTAGAATAATATGCTGCATTATTGTAAAGCCTTCCTGTTGTAACAACTACTTTAATTCCTCTTTTACTAACCTCTTTTACAGCCATTTTATTTTCTTCTGATATAGATTTTCTCTTTCCAAGCATAGTTCCATCCATATCTATACATACCATTTTATAAATCATATATACATCTCCAATATCTTTCTATAACAAAAGCAAGTTATATATTATAACTTGCTTCATTTAATAATACATTATTTATATTTTATGAAAAACTCTTATATTTTTCCATAAAAATTTATTCAATTAAAAGTTTAATAATTTAAAAAATTAATTTTTCTTAGTACCAACTCTAACCTTTCTCGGTACCATAGCGTAACTATCCGTAGATATTAATTCTTTCTTTATGACTTTACCATTTTCATAAGTTAATTGATATCCCTTTGAAACATATCCTGTTTGCCCATTAGACTCAACAATTCTTGTTCCTTCTTTAAGATTTGGATCTTTTATTATCTCCTCTTTTGGATTTATAACATTAAGTATTTCATTTGTCATATCATAACTTCTTCCTTTTAATCCATCAACATTACCATATATTTTGAAGGTTACATTTTTGTTATGAGTTATTCCTTTTATATATATTGGAAAATCATATGGATTTTTAAACTTATAATCTAAATATCCCCATGCAACAGTTGCATCAAGACTTGGATTTGAATATCCAACTGTTAATGAGTGATTATGTCTTTCTGTTGACCTAATATTTGCTCTCATTACAGCTCTATATAAAGTAGTTGAAACTTGACATATTCCACCACCAATATCTTTTACTATTTGATTATTTATATATGCATTTCCTTCTTTATAAAGACTTTTATCTTTTTGACTAGTTTTACTATAACTAAATTCTTCTCCTGGCATTAAAACTGTTCCATCAACAAATTCTGTTACAACTTGAATATTTGTTGACCTATTAGAATCTGATGATTTATATGATGTTGTAAATTCTCCAATAACACCATCAATTTTTGAAAGATCTTTTTTAGTTATTTTTGGCTTTACTTCTTTTTTCTCTACTATTATTTTAGTTTGATTTTCTATATCACCATTTAATTCTTTTTTTAATTTATTATCCAAATCCTTTTTATCTATTCCATAACCAATTTGTTCTGGAGTTATTGAAATATCTCCATTTATAGATATACTAGCATTTTTAGGTAATGTAGTAAATTTGTCAACTATTTTGTTTTCTAATAATTCTAGTTTTTTATTGTTATAACTAAAGTTAAGTTGAACTTCTTGTTTTGAATTATTTTTATTTTTTATTAAAGAATTTTTCTTAAAAAAACTTGAATCTTTCCCATAATTAAATGCTTCATCTACTGCCTTATCAATATCATATTTAGGTGATATTTCAGAATACTTTGCTTTATACTCTTTATCTTTTCCTTTAATATTTACTACTATATCTTTATCATCTATTTTTTTTGTATAATTATTTTTTATTACAGATTTTGCTTCTTCTTTTGTCATACCACCAACATTTACTTCTTCAATAAATACATTTGGATAAATTTTATTATTCCATTCATTTATTGTTTTATTGGCTGATACTCCATATGAAACTCCACCTATAATTGCAATTGAAGATATAACAATAGTTCCTATAATTAATTTTTTTCTCATATTATCATTTTTATTTAATTTCCCATCTTCACCTGTACCCATTATATACTCCCTTCGTTCATTTTAATTCCCTTCTAATCATTTACATTATATAACATATCATATTTATTTTTAATACTTTTTTATTTATTAAAGAGTCTTTCAAATTTTTTTATCTTCGAAAGACTCTTATTAATTTAATAATTATTATTTTATATTAATCTACCATCCAACTTATATAAAGTTCTAATTTGTGATGTTTCTCCATCATAATCAAAAGCTTCTATAGTAATATTTAAAACTCTATTATTAGGTTTATAAATTTTACTTAAAGGTATTCTAAAAGATGTATCATCTCTATCAACTGTTCCAACCCAATAATTATCTATAAATATATTATATCCTAATAAATCTATATCATTATTTCTATTCCATGACACATAAATATACTCATTATCTCTCCAAGCTTTTAAACCATTAACTTGCTTTGGTTGCATTAAAATATCTAAATTATTTGGTCCCCAATTCGCATCAAGAGGATTATTAACTCCTTGAACTTTTTGACTTTCACTAAATTGCCAAATTCTCCATCTAGTCCAACCTCCTATATTAGGTGGAACTTTTGGATTACTTGGTATATTTGTATACATAGCAATCCAAAGAGGCATATTTTTTAAAGGATATGTTCCGTCACTATATTTAAAGTCATTATAAAGCTGTATAAAAAATAATCCTGTGTAAAGCATAAGTCTTCTTCTAGTTTTTTTCTCAAATCTTTGTCTAAATCTATCAACCCAATTAATTAAAGCATCTGTACTCATTTTAGGATCTATTGGTGCTTCAACATCTAATACTGGAAATAAATCTCCGTAATTTTTATTTCCAAATCCTCTTTGAAGAGTATCAATAAAATCATCACATTGTGAATCTGCAGTTAAAAGATTATAAGAAGGCATAGCATAATGGTATGCTCCTACTGGTATAGAAAATTTTCTACTTTCTACTGCATATTCTAAAAACTTTTTATCAACTCTAAAATATCCACTACCTGATCCAGAAGCTCTTAAATATAGAAAATCAACAGTTCTTGATAATACTGTAAAATCAACACCTTGGCTATATTCATTTATATCTATTCCAAAGGTACTTTTAGGATTTTTATCTTGCATAACTCCTCCAAAAGTAAAAATACTTATTCTTTATTAAGATATTAAATTAAACAGCTTAAGGTTACATGATTAAAAAAATTACTAAAATCTTATAATTTACTTAATTCGTAGTCTTATATAAAAACTTATATCATTTCCATAACATTCTCCCCAAATTTCACCTTTATGCATTTCTACTATATTTTTTGAAATGGCTAGCCCCAAACCTGATCCACCAAGACTTGTATTTCTTGATTCTTCCATTCTATAAAATCTATCAAATAATTTATCCATCTTTTCTTTTGGAATATTTTCCCCTCTGTTTTTTACAGCTATTGTTGCATATCCATCCTTTGCATAAACTCCAATTATTACAGCGCCGGGCTTATAAGAATATTTAACAGCATTAGTTAAAAGATTTTCTAAAACTCTAACCATTTTATCAGGATCTATATTTACTATTATTTTTTCATCAGCTAAAGTTTTTATTTGGTCTATACTTGAGCTCTCAAAATAAGGCTTTAATTCTTCTGAAACTTGCGCTACAAATTCACATAAGTTAACATCAACCTTATTAAGCTTTATTCCTTTATTATTATATTTTGTATACTCAAATAAATCTTCTATAAGAATTCTAAGTTTTTCAGCCTTATTATAAGCAATATCTAAGTACTCATTCATTGATTTTTCATCTGTATATCTTTTATCTTTTAATAAACCTATATATCCCATTATAGATGTTAAAGGAGTTCTTAAATCATGAGAAACATTTGTTATTAAATCGGCTTTAGTTTTCTCAGCTTCTTCTTGTGCCTCTATTCTGCTACTTATTTCCTTAGCCATATTATTAACATTTATAGCTATATTTGCAATTTCATCATTACCATTTTCACTTATACTATGAGATAAATCACCATCAGCTATATTCTTAATTCCCTTTGCAATTTCGTCTAAATATTTTGTTTTCTTATTAGTTAAAATTAAAAATGTTACTATAAATATTATTATAGATAAAGTTAATGCTAAATAAGAATTTGAAACAAAATAATCAACATATTCTATTCTTGCACTAGGAATTCCAGTATATATTATGTAATATTTCCCATTACCTATATCAATTGGATATATAATAGTATATTCTCTTGAATCATATTCATCTTTAGGATTTTTTGAAACATTTTTAAGTACTGTATAAATATCTATTTTTTCTTCAGATGCATTTTGATTTCTATACAAAACTTTTCCATCTATATCTGTTATATAAATTTTATCATTCCCATTAGAATAAGTATCCATTAACCTATTAAAGAAATTTTTATTATTTATTTTTACATCGCTATTTATACTTTCATGTTCTATTTTATTAACTATATCTTGAGCATTATGTTCCATATTACTATATTCATACCTAATTTCTGCTTTAGTATGAACATTTTTAAACATATCATTTAAAATTCCATATGATATTGTTGCAATTATAAAACATAAAGCAAATATAATCATAAGCTCAAATCTAATACTTTGTTTTATTTTAGTATCAAATTTTTGAATTAATTCTTTAAGCATAATTCCTATTTTTGTTTTTTTAAAGTCTTCATATTTTCTTTTTAATTTATCCCTTTTTCTTTCTTTTGGCTCCTTCTCTTTTTTATTTTTTCTATTTATCAATTTTATATCCTACCCCCCAAACTGTTTTTAAAAATCTAGGACTTCTTGGATTTTCTTCTATCTTTTCTCTTATTTTTCTAATATGAACCATAACAGTATTATCTGATTCCATATATTCTTGATCCCATACACTTTCATAAATATTTCTCATTGAAAATACTTTTCCGCGATTTTTAGCAAGTAAAACTAATATATCAAATTCCGTTGGAGTAAATCTTATACTCTTTTCTCCCAAAAACACTTCGTGAGTATCTAACTTTATACATAAATCATCTATAACTATCATTAATTCAGATTCTTCTTTTGGTTTATTATTAAACTTTTTATATCTTCTAAGCTGAGATTTTACTCTAGCTATTAATTCCAATGTATTAAAGGGCTTACTTAAGTAATCATCCGCTCCCATGTTAAGACCTAATATTTTATCTATATCCTCTGATTTTGCTGAAAGCATTATAATTGGTATTTCACTTTCTTCTCTTATTTTAAGGCAAGTTTCTATACCATTTAATTTTGGCATCATAACATCTAATATTACTAAATCTATTTCATTTTCCTTAAGTAAATATAATGCTTCTTCTCCATCTTGTGCTTTAATTGTTTCATATCCTTCACCCTTTAAATATATCTCAACTAAATCTCTTATCTCTTTTTCATCATCAACAATTAAAATTCTCTCTCTTCTCAAATTAATTCCTCCAAACTATTTTACTAGTATATTTAAGATTATAAATTTGACTTCTTAAATAATTAAATAACATTTCCTTAATAAATTCTTAAAAGTTTTAAGGTTAAATTAAAAGGCTAAACTATTAAAGCTTAGCCTTTTTTATTATAAAGTTTATTATCTTTTTTCTTTTAATGAAGTTTCAATTATATCATCTATTAATCCACTATATGAAATATTTATTCCAGCTGCACTTTTTGGGAATAAACTGTTTTTAGTCATACCTGGTAAAGTATTAACTTCTAATATATATGGAACCTTATCTTCTGTTACTATCATATCAACTCTTGCATATACTGAACATTTTAATGCTCTATAAGTTAAAAGAGCCATTTTTTCAACTTCTTCATGTAAATCTTCTTCTAAATTTATTATAAACTCATCAGCTCCACCATCTTGATATTTTGATTCAAAATCAAAAAACTCTGATTTTGGTTTTATAGCAAGTACCGGATACATTTTATCATTAAATATAGGACAAGTTATTTCTTCTCCTTTTATAAACTTTTCAATCATAACTTCTGTATCCCATTTAAATCCTTCTTCTACTGCATGTAAAACTTCACTTTTATCTTTTATAATAAATGTTGCAACACTTGATCCACCGTGTGTTGGTTTTATTACTACTGGATAACCAAGTTCTTCTATTTTATCATAATCTATTTCTTCTACACTTCTTACATTTATCCAAGGTGCTGTTCTAATTCCTGCTGCTTTTAAAAGACTTTTTGTCATATCTTTATCCATACAAGCTGCACTACTTAATGGGCCACAACCTGAGTAAGGTATATTTAAACATTGTAAAACTGATTGAACAGTTCCATCTTCACCAAATTGACCATGAAGTGCAAGTAATGCAAAATCTATTTTTTCATCTCTAACTTTATTTATTATATCTTCTTTTTTATCTATAACAATTTTACAAACATCATATTTACTAGTATCTATATTTTCTAATATTGATTCTCCACTGTTTAATGATATCTCTCTTTCTGATGAGATACCCCCCATTATAACTCCAACTTTCATAATGTACCTCCAAAAGCATATAAATTTTCAACTTATAATATTATATCACTATATTTTATAAAATGCATAAATTTAATATGAAATTTGCATTTATTTGTAGAATAGTATATTGTTATCATAGTAAAATTTTATAGGAGGATTTTCATATGAATAATAAAAATAAAGCTATTATACTTATGATAATATCAGCTCTTTCATTTGCTGTTATGAGTACATTTGTAAAGCTTGCTGGCGATTTGCCATCAATAGAAAAAAGTCTTTTTAGAAATCTTGTAAGTTGTATAGTTGCTTTTTATGTTATAAGAAAAAGCGGTGATAGTTTATTTGGTAAAAAAGAAAATAGAAAATTTCTAATTGGTAGAGCTCTTCTTGGAACTCTTGGAATTATAGCTAACTATTATGCAATAGAACATTTAATATTAGCTGATGCTAATATGTTAAATCAACTTTCACCATTTTTTGTAATAATATTTTCTAGCCTTTTCTTGAAAGAAAAAATTACAAAAAATCAATTTATAATTTTAATAACTGCATTTCTTGGAAGTTTATTTATAATAAGACCTTCCTTTAGTTTAGAAATAATTCCTGCTTTAGTTGGATTATCTTCAGCTATATTTGCTGGGGCAGCTTATACTTTTGTTAGATTTTTAGGTAATCGTGAAAAAGGTCCTACTATAGTATTCTTTTTCTCATTATTTTCAATATTATTTACATTACCTTTTGTAATCATAACATTTAAGCCTTTTAGTATAATTCAATTATTTTATTTATTAATGGCTGGAGTAGCTGCATCTGTTGCTCAATTCTCATTAACTTCAGCATACAAATATGCACCAGCAAAAGAAATTTCAATATATTCATATACACAAATAATATTTACTGCCTTTATAGGTTTTATTTTATTCGGACAAGTGCCAACTAAATTTAGTTTTATTGGTTATGCAATTGTAATTATTGCTTCAATAGCTATGTTTATATATAACAATAAATTATCTAAAAAAGCATAAAAATATAAAAAAGCTAAGGTAAATAGCCTTAGCTTTTTTTACATATATTGTTTTTTATCCTTCCATTTACAAATATGATTAAGAGGACATTCAAAACATTTTGGTCTTTGTGATGAACAGCATCTTCTTCCATGAAAGATTAAAAGATGATGCGTTAAAGACCATTCTTTCTTAGGTAATTCTTTTTGAAGTTGCTTTTCTACTTCTAAAACATTTTCTGAATTAGCTAATCCTAGTCTATTAGAAACTCTAAATACATGTGTATCAACAGCTATAGATGGAATATTAAATGCATTTGATAAAACCACATTTGCAGTCTTTCTTCCAGCTCCAGCAAGTGATGTTATTCCTTCCATTGTATTTGGAACTTCACCATTAAAATTTTCTTTAAGTTGTCTTGCCATAAGAACTAAGTTTTTTGCTTTATTTCTATATAAACCAATTTGTTTTATTCTTTTTTCAAGATCTTCATTAGTTAAAGTTAAAAATGAATCTAAATCTCCATAATCTCTAAAAAGACTTTCTGTTACTTCATTAACTTTTTTATCAGTAGTTTGAGCTGATAAAATAGTTGCTACTAATAATTGAAAAGGTGTTTTATAATTTAATTCACATTTTGCATCTGGATAAGTTTCTTTTAATATATCAAGTATTTCTTTTGTTCTCTTCTTCATAATTCACACCCCATTTTTTTCTTTTAAATAAACTCGCCCTAAAAATATTAGAGCGAGTCTTAAAATATTATTTGTATACACCTCTATAACTTTCTGGCAATTCTTTAGCTATAGATTTCATTAAAAATTCCATACATCTATCATCATATTCATGCTTTGTTTCTTCTTTTTCTTTTTTAGGTAAAGTTACTGGATCACCAAAATTTAAATATACATCAGCATCTTGCCAAACCTCTCCACCCATATCTCCATCTTTGCATATAGGTAAAAGTTTTTCTGTTCCTGACATACCTATTGGAATAACAGTTACATTTTTTACCTTAGCAAGAAGTAGTATTCCTTTTTTCCCCTCAATCATAGCACCTGTTCTACTTCTTGTTCCTTCAGGGAATATTAAAAGATTTTCTCCACCTCTTAATACTTTAACCATTTTTGTCATAGCTTCCTTATCAGCTGTGTTTGGTTTTATTGGAATATTTTTAACCATTTTTATACCTATATTAGTTATAGGATCTCCTGATAACTTAACTCCAGCTACAAAATATGGGTCAAAGTCTTCTTTTAAAATTTTATTTAAAAGTAATCCATCAGAATTACTCAAGTGATTACATATAAAGACTATAGGGCCTTTTATATCTTTTATTTTTTCATATCCACTGATATGTAAATTTGCATGTTTTTTTATGTACCCGTCAGTAATTTTCTTTCCAACGTACACCACTAAGCTTTCTGGTAACATTCCTATAATCTTCGCCATAAATGGTGATAACATAAAATCCCCACCCACTTCCTATAATATTAATCAATCTATATTATATTCTAGATGCTTATAAAAGTCTATCTATATAATTATTTATATAAGGAGATTCACTTTTTATATTATCTATACTTTCTTTTTTTAATTTAAACTTTCTTATTATAGCATTTCTTATTAAAATATTTTTTCCTCTCCATCCACAAGATGTAGTTTTATAAGATTCTTTAAATATTTTATTGTTTAAATTTATTATAAAATCCTCATTATCATTTTTCATAAATTCTTTTACTTTAAAACTTTCTATATTTGAGAACTCTATATGTTCATTATATGGACATTTTAATTGACAGCTATCACAACCAAATATTCTTCCATTTAATAAATTCAATTCATTATCATTTAAGTCCTTCTTTTGAGTTAAATATGAAACACAAATATTAGTATTTTTTCTAAATTTATTAATAGCTTTAGTTGGACATTCCTTAAAGCAAATAGTACAATCACCACATTTTTTATATTCCATAGATTCTTGTAATGTAATTTTATCCTCTTCAAATATTTCCAAATCAGTTATTATTTCTCCTAAAAAAACATAAGAACCATATTTTTCTGTTATTATCATATTATTTTTGCCAATAAAGCCTATACCTGCTAAACTTGCAATATATCTCTCAGGAAGAGAGTTACTATCTACTAACGCTATGCTATTTCCGCCTAAACTATTAATAAATCCACATATTTTTTCTAAGTATTCATGTAAAACTTTATGATAATCTTCTCCTTTTGTATAAATAGAAAAACCATTATTTTCAAAGTTTTCTAAATTAGCATAAGGGAAAGCTATTGATATAATAGTCTTCCCCTCTTCCATATATATATTAGGATTTATTCTTTTTTCTATATCCTCTTCTTCAAATTCATTTTGAAGATTTAAATCCTGTCTTTCTTTTAAGAAGCCTTTTAGTTCTTCAAATTTTCTGCACTTTATAAATCCAACTAAATCTAAATTTAGACTGCTGCAAAATTTTAAAATTTCATTTTTTATATCCATTTTCAAACACACTTTCTAAAACCTATATTTAAATTATCATTTCATTATATATATCTTTATATTTTCCTTCAACATCTTTAATAGTTATAATTTTAGAATTTACTTTTTTAACTACCTTTGCTGGTATTCCAACTGCTGTTTTATCATCTTCTATATCTTTTAAAACAACTGAGTTAGCTCCTATTTTAACATTATCTCCAATATTTATAGGTCCTAAAACTTTAGCACCACTCCCTATTATAACATTATTCCCAATAGTAGGATGTCTCTTTCCTTTATGCTTACCTGTTCCACCTAATGTTACTCCATGATATATAGTAACGTTATCACCAACTTCTGCTGTTTCTCCAATTACTACTCCCATTCCATGATCTATGAATAAACCTTTTCCTATAGTAGCACCAGGATGAATTTCAATTCCAGTAAAAAACCTACTTATTTGAGATACTAATCTAGCTAAAAAAAATAATTTATGCTTATATAATTTATTTGATATTCTATATGCAATTAATGCATGAACAGATGGATACAATAATAATACTTCTATTTTACCTCTTGCTGCTGGGTCTTCTTTTAATATTCTTTCCAAATCATAATTTAAATTTTTAAACATAACAGCAGTTCCTCCTTTAGATTTTAAAATTTTCTAATAAAGTCCCATTGATAAATATTTTTCTCCACCGTCTGGTGCTATCGCTAAAACTTTTTTACCTTTACCTAATCTTTTTGCTATCTTTTTAGCTGCAGCTATAGCACTTCCAGAAGATATTCCAACTAATACTCCCTCTTCTTTTGCAAATTCTCTAGCAGCTTCAAATGCTTCTTCATCTGTTATTGAAATTATTTCATCAACATATTTACTTTCATATATTGCAGGAATAAATCCAGCTCCTATCCCTTGTATTTTATGTGGCCCTGGTTTTCCTCCACTTAATACTTTAGAATTTTCTGGCTCAACTGCTACAGTTTTTAATTCTTTTATTTCTTCTTTTAATTTTTTTGATATACCTGTAACTGTTCCTCCTGTTCCAACACTTGCAATAAAAACATCTAAATCCTTTATATCGTTTAATATTTCAATAGCTGTAGTTTCATAATGTTTCTCTTTATTAGCGCTATTCTCAAATTGTTGTGGCATAAAATATCCATCTTTATTTGAAAGTTCTGTTGCTTTTTCTATTGCTCCTTTCATACCTTTGCTTCCATCTGTTAATATAAGTTCAGCTCCATAAGCTCTTATTAAAGCTCTTCTTTCTTCACTCATAGTATCTGGCATAACTATAATTACTTTATATCCTTTAAGTCTTCCTATCATTGCAAGAGCTATTCCTGTATTTCCACTTGTTGGCTCTACAATAACATCACCTTTTTTTAATAAACCATCTCTTTCTGCCTTTTCTATCATTCCAAGAGCAGCTCTATCTTTTACACTTCCACCTACATTAAATTTTTCAAGTTTTACGTATATGTCTGCACTATTTTCGTCTATACTATTCATTTTTAATATTGGTGTACTTCCTATCATTTCTAAACTATTTTTGTAAATCATATTAATACCTCCCAAAAACTTTTAATTTTATGTATAAAAAAAACTCCCTCTCTAAATATAGAGACGAAGTAACTTCCGCGGTTCCACTCTAATTGAATTAAAATAATTCCCCTTTAAAATTCAAGTACATAAAAATACTTTATCGCTATAACGGGCGAATCCGGAAAATCTTACTAAACTTTCAGATTACAACTCCAAAGGGCACTTCATATAAATTCTTGATAAAAAGCTCTCAGCAACACTTTTCTCTCTGTAATCTTCCTTTATACTACTTTCCTTTTTCACAGTTTTTAATTCAGAGTATTTTGATATGTTTTATAATATTATTATATTCTCTTTTATTTTATTGTCAACAACTTTTATAAAATTTTAAATTAAATTAAAAAGTGTAGTAATATTGTTTAAATAAAAATTTAAACAATATTACTACACATATATTCTAATACTTTTCTTTTGGTTTTCTATTCTTCTTTTTCCATAATGGATATAAATACTCATCTACTATATCATGAATTATAACTATACCAATAAGTTTTTCATCCTCATCAATTACCGGAACAGATAAAAGGTCATATTTATTCGCTATTTCTACAGCTTCATCAATATAATCTTCATGTTTTAAATAATTGATATTTGTCTCCATTATTTCACTTAATTTATTACTTCCATCACTTAATATTAATTCTCTTAAAGAAACTGATCCTTGTAATTTATCCTCATTATCAGTTATATAAATATAATACATAACTTCTTCGTCAGGTTGCATCTCTTTTAATATATCAACCGTTTCTTTAACAGTTATATCTAAATTTAAAGATATAAAGTCTTTAGCCATTATACTACCAACAGTTTCATCTTCATATTCTAAAAGTTCTTTTACTTCTTCAGCATCCTCTTTTTCAAGATTTACTAATATTTTTTCTCTTTCTTCTTCATCTAGTTCATCTAAAAGGTCTGCTATTTCATCACTTGGCATATTTTCTAAAAGTTCAGCTGCTTTACTTTCTGATAATTCCTTAATAATTTTCCCCTTATATTCCTGATCTAATTCTTCTAATGTATTTGCAGCTAAATCATCATCAAGTGATTCAAATACTTGTTTTCTTGATTTAGTATCTAGTTCTTCTAATATATCAGCAAGGTCTGCTGGATGTAGTTTAGAAAGCTTCTTATACGGTACTTGTAACTTTAAATTATTATTTATCATTTCTAATGATTCAACATCATCCCACATTAAAACTGTTTCTTCAAAACTTTTTCCAAGTAATTTATATATTGGCTTAACTAAAAAGCTTATCCCCATTCTCTTGTATCTAACAAGAGGTCCTGTTTCAACAGCTACTACTCTATATTCTCCTGCAATTTTAGCTATTCTTAAATCATCAACTCTAACTACCTTTTTTCCATTTATATCAACAATCTTTTTATCTAAAAGATGTCTTGATAAAAGGTAACTATAAGTTCTTGGCAAGATTTCTTTACTTCCCTTTGTATCTATTATTACTTTTCCATCAGCCTTATAAAAATTTATATCTCTAAATTCATAGTGATATATAGAACCATCTCTCTTTACTTTATAACCAATTATTTTTGGATATCCTTCTTCTGTTGTTACATATACATCCTTTAATACTCCCATAGTATCATTAAATTCATCATATATTTTTTTACCTAATATATCTGTATAAGAAAATACTGTCATTTGCTTCATTATAGCTCTCCTCCTTATTGCCTATAAGGGAAACCTTTAAACTATTAAATCATGACAGTACAAAAAGTTTGTAAATTAAATAGAAGTCTCCCTTAAGACATTATTGAGTTTTGGGTTGTCATTTAAATTGGGTCCAACCTCCATTTATTAATTCACCATCCTTTTTATTAAAATTTATAAAAATAAAAAATGGCTTTGTTATACCACAAAACCGCCTAAAGTTTTAAATAATAATTTTATATTATAAACTTATTCTATACTTACATTATATTATATTAAGATTAAAAGGCAACTACTTTTATAACATTTATTATTATTTAAACGTTTTTACACAACTATTTAAGCTAATTAATATTAAAGATTCGCCAAATATAGAATATGGAATAGGATTTATTCCTATCATTATAAATATAATATCTATTAATATAAATACTATTATTATC
>NZ_JAUNLM010000114.1 GCF_030532265.1 Clostridium sp.
AGCAAGGTTTCTTAGAAGCAACAGTTGAATATGCATTAAGAAGAGAAGATTTAAGGGATGGCTTTATGGAGTATTTAAAAGCTTTAGCAGAAAAAGAACAAAATAAATAATAAGTACTTTACTACCTCAAATGTAGTATTAAATTAAATTTTAATAGTATATTTGAGGTAATTTTTTTATTTCAAGTTATAATTCAACAATTCATTGATATTTAATATAATATAATAAATTTGATAATAATTTAAATTTTTTTATTATAATAGTTGTTTTAAAATGTAAAATTTGAATAAAATAACAAAAATGCATATTATACATAATTAAGTATTTTTTTATTTTGAAAAATTAGTTATAATAATACTATGTAAAGATATACAAGGGGGATTCAGAATGAATTATAAAGAAAAATATAGCAATTGGTTAGAATCAGAAATTTTTGATGAAGCAACAAAAAACGAACTTAAAGAAATAAAAGATGAAAAGGAAATTGAGGATAGATTCTATAAAGACTTAGAATTTGGTACTGGTGGACTTAGAGGAGTAATTGGAGCTGGTTCAAATAGATTAAATATTTACACAGTTGGTAAAGCAACAGAAGGACTAGCAAGATATTTAGTTAATAAGTATAAAGAAAACATATCAGTATGTATAGCTTATGATTCAAGACATATGTCACCTGAATTTGCTGAAGAAGCTGCTCTTGTACTTGCAGGACATGGAATAAAAGCAAATCTTTTTGAAGCTTTAAGACCAACACCTGAATTATCATTTTCAGTAAGAGAACTTAAAGCAAATGCAGGAATAGTATTAACTGCATCACATAATCCAAAAGAATATAATGGATACAAAGTATATGGAAATGATGGTTGTCAAATTACTGATGAAGCTGCACATGCAATTATTACAGAAATAAATAATGTTGATTATAAAGATATTAAGAAAATTTCTAAAGAAGAAGCTTTAAATTCAGGACTTCTTAACATAATTGGAGAAGAAGTAGATAGAAAATTTATTGATAAATTAAAATCATATACTATAAGAAAAGATTTAGTTAAAAAACATGCAAAAGATTTAAAAATAATTTATACTCCATTACATGGTACAGGTTTAATGCCAGTTACTACAATATTAAAAGAACTTGGATATGAAAATTTACATGTTGTAAAAGAGCAAGAAAAACCAAATGGAGACTTCCCAACAGCTCCATATCCAAATCCAGAAGATCCAAAGGTATTTGAAATTGCACTTGATATGGCAAAGGAAATTAATCCAGATATAATATTTGGTACTGATCCAGATGCAGATAGAATTGGTGCTATTGTTAAGGATTCAAAAGGTGAATATAAAATACTTACAGGAAACCAAATGGGAGTATTACTTACTAATTACATCATTGAATCATATTCAGATTTAAATGAATTACCAGACAATGGTGCAGTAATTAAAACAATAGTTACAACTGAAATGGTAAGAAATATTTGTAAGCATTATAATGTAGAATTATTTGATGTTCTTACTGGATTTAAATATATTGGAGAAATGATGACAAACTTTGAAAAGACAGGTAGTCATAAATTCTTATTTGGATTTGAAGAAAGTTATGGATGTCTTTTTGGAGATCATGCAAGAGATAAGGACGCAGTAGTTGCCGCTGAGCTTATTGCTGAAATGACTCTTTACTATAAAACAGAAGGGTTAAGTCTTTATGAAGCATTTATAGAACTTTGTAAAAAGTATGGATTCTATAAAGAGCATTTAGTTTCAATTACTTTAAAAGGTAAAGAAGGACAAGAGAAAATTAAAGAATGTCTTGATAGCTTAAGAAAGAATCCGATAATGGATGTTAATGGAGTTATGGTAGAAACTTTCTTTGATTATAAAGCATCAACAGAAATGAATTTAAAAACAAGAGAAGTTAAGGATGTTACACTTCCAAAATCAAATGTACTTAAATATGTACTTGAAGATGGTTCATGGTTTGTTGTAAGACCTTCAGGAACTGAACCAAAAATTAAGATTTACTTAGCTGTGGTTGGTAAGTCACTTGAAGATTCAGAAGAAAAAATTAAAGCTTTTGAAAAAAATGTTATGGAAATAGTAAATTTATAATATTTTATTTAATATAGAACCTTTATTAGCATAGTATTCGCTAATAAGGGTTCTTTTTTATAGTAATAATATTTAAAAGTTAACAAACAAAAATTAACAAATTAATAAAGAAAAGATTAAGAAAATATTAATTACAACATAATATTGATAAATATTAATAAATTAATATTGAAACAGAAAAAAAGACTGTATATAATAATGGTACAAAATATATTTTAAAATTAACATACGATAAAAGGAAGTGGATTATGGGAAATATTAAAAAATTTAAATCTATAAATGATATAGAATTAAATGAGTTTTATGGGGCAAGCGAATTTATTTTTAAAGAATATATTAAGAAATCGGATAAATACAAAATCATACTTATTGATGAAAATTATTCGGATTACGTATTTAAAGAAATATATGATATGCAGATAAATGGACATATTGTAATAATACTTTATCCAGAGAAGTTAGACAAAATAACAAAAAATATAGAGGAAATTAATCATTTTTTAGATGCTGGATGTCTTTTTATTCTTGATGCAAAAAGCCTTGAGGGGGATTATGGAAGAAGTGTAAAAAATGTTGCAAAGTATTTACTTGAGAAAAATATATATAATTTTATAATAAAAAATCGTGTATCAGAAGACAGAATCGAAAACAAAATAATAAAATTTAATAACGTAAAAGATAAGTTATTAAATAATTTAGAATGTTTAGTTAATGATGAAGTTATAGAGCAAAGTAATAGAAGAATAAAGAAGAAAAAACTATTAGGAATTTTTTAAAGACTTTACTTATTGTAAGGTCTTTTTTATTTTATATTAATTAAAGAATTTTAGTAAATAATTATTTAATTTAAATTACTTCATTAAAAATTTCTTAAATAATATTATTTTAATAAATTTTTACATTTATAGTAATATAATAAATTAGTAAAATGAAAGAGGGATGGTAGGATATATGATCAATAATCAAAGCGATATACATAATAATGAACAACATAATTTAAAAATAAATGAAGTTAGTATAGAGCATAATAGAAATAAAAATAGAAATATTAGAAATAAACATAAA
>NZ_JAUNLM010000115.1 GCF_030532265.1 Clostridium sp.
TTTTGCAGACCTCTGCCTTACCACTTGGCTATAGCGCCTTATAATTAAATTATATGCAAAAACATATAAAAGATTACTAATTATTAAAAAAATAAATACATTTAAAATATATTTATGGATAAAATATTTTACGAAGGGAGAGGATTTAATTGAGTAAAATTTTAAGTTTTAATGAAATAAGTGAAATATTAATAAATAGCCAAAAGCCATCAAAGTATTTTGAAGAGTTGCTGTTAAGTGGAAAATTAGATGAAGAACCTTTTATTAAACTAAAAAGGTTGAAAGATGTACCTCAATCACTTAAATATCATCCAGAAGGAAATGTATGGAATCATATAATGTTAGTTATAGATAATGGTGCATATTATAAAAAGTATGTTAATGATAAAGAAAGTTTTATGTGGGCACTTTTGTTACATGATATAGGAAAATTAAAAACAACTAAACTTAGGAAGGGGAGATGGACATCATATAATCATGATAAAGTTGGGGCAATTGATGGTAGAGAATTTTTAATTAGTCTAAAAGTAAAGGATTATGATTTTATAGATAAAGTAGAGAAACTTATAAAATATCATATGCATTTTCTATATATAACTAAGAATTTACCTTTTGGAAATGAAATTAAAATGATTGAAGAAGTTAATTTGAATGATATATCATTAGTTTTTTTGTGTGATAGGTTAGGGAGAGGTGGATTAAATAAAGAGGATAAAAACAAAATAATAGAGAGCATAGAAGATTTTATGAAGAAGTATAACCTAAATGTAAATTTAAAATAAAAGCTATAAATATTAAATTTTATAGCTTTTATTCTATAAAAAGAAACATTTTGTATTTAAAAACGTACTATATAGAGAAGATTATATAGATAAAATACTACCTCGATCTATAAGTTTTGAATCTTTTAAAAATATTGGAATTACATTATGTTTTTCTAAAAATGAAAGAACTTCTTTCCCGTATTTGTATTTATTTAAGTTTCCAAAAAAAGCTAATTTGTTTTTACCTATCATGCCACAAGTACCACCAATAAATCCATAATCTAAACCTTCTAAAATTATGTCACCAGGTGGAACAAATAAAGTATCATAGCCAGATTTTACTAAAGTATTATAAATAATTTTATCTGATGTTATAAATGCTTTATCATAAATATTAACAACCGAACATTTAGTGTAGCCTTGAGAAACATTTAAGTTTAGTTTGTTTTGTGAGTTGTTTAATATTGATTTATCTGTGTATTTAAGATTATGCATTAAAATTTCATCAGTAATTAATGCATTTAAAATTATATCTTTAGGATATTTAGAATCTAAAGAGGTTTCAGAAAATATAAAATTTATAGAATAATTTTTTAAGATATTTAAAAAATTAGCATCAATATCTTTATGGACAACTATAAGTTTTGATTTTTTATCTAATATATTTAGTTGAATATCAACATGACCATTTATAGCTTCATAAAGCAACGGTGATTTTGGGACTTTTATAGGTATTACACCTTCTTTTATTAAATTAGAAAATTCTTCACAGGTAATCCTGTAATCAACAAAAGAATACATAAATATCCTCCTAATATTATAAATATATATTTAAATTACTACTAATATGTAAAAAAAGCAATAAATTTAGGAAGTTTTACAAAGTTATTTTTAGTATAGGGATTATATATTCAATACATACTATTACTAAGAAGGGAGTGAAAGATATGCTTGTGCTGAAATTAGCTTATATGGGAGATTTAGACTTTATAAAAGAGTTACAAGAATTAAAAGCCCTACTAAAAAAGAAGAATATAGTAATAGGTTTAGTTGAAAAGATTGAAGGTAAAACTCATCTTGTAAAAGTTTTGTGTGAAGAAGAGTGTTATAGTGAAGAAAATTTTGAAAAGATTAAAATATATATAAGTGAACTTTTATATGAAATGGTCATAAAAAACTATAAAGAAAAAGAATTGTTTGAATTTATAACAGATACCTATTTCTTTTTAAAACAAGAAGAAATATTAGAGGTAGAAACTATAATTATGGATGTGTTTTTTAGAAGAACCTCCATAAGAGATGAAACAAGTGTTTATTGTGAAAATAAAATAAATACAATAATAACTAAAATAAAAGAATGTCTAGAAGAAAACAATGAATTTAATATAAATGGATTTATTACATTTAGAATGAAAGAACTAAGAAATTATATAGAATCTATTATAGATAAAATAATAGAGAAATATATGGTTGAAAAAGAATATAAAGAGTTTATAAAATTACTAAGGTATTTTGTTGATATACAAGATAGTAGAATAGATACAGTTAATATTTTCATAAATAATTCAGGAGAGTATACTGTTTTAAATGAAAATAATAGTAATTTATTTAGTGAATTTATGAAAGAGTTATCAGACTGCAAATTAGGTGTTGATGCAAATGTTGAAGACGTGATTATAAGCGGGTTAATAACAAATGCTCCAAAAAAAATAAATATTTATCAAAAAAAATACTGTACAAACAAAGAATTTATTGATACAATAATAAATGTCTTTGGAAATAGAGTTAATTTTATTAGCGAAGTGAATTTAACTAAGAATTTAGATGTTAAATAAAAAAGTGTTGACAAAGATAAAATAATTAGATATTATAATAAAGCAAAGTAGAAACGCCGTTTCTCACCTACGAGCGCAATAGTGTAGCAAGTAAGGTTAGTTTATTTCGATTTTAAGTTATTGGATTAAACAGGACGGCTAAAGCCGTCCTTTTTTATATGTTTTAATTGTTAAAATCCGGAGGTGGAAGCTATTAGTAAAAATTATATAATAAACGAAGATATTAGAAAGAAAGAAATCAGAGTAATATCAAAGGATGGAGAACAACTTGGAATATTATCAAGTAAGGAAGCTCTTAAAATTGCTGAAGAGCAAGAGTTAGACTTAGTTATGATATCACCAAATGCTAATCCGCCAGTTTGCAAGATAATGGATTTAGGTAAGTTCATATATGAGCAATCAAAAAAAGAAAAAGAAGCTAAGAAGAAACAAAAAGTCATTAATGTTAAAGAAATCAGAGTAAGTTTAACAATTGAAGAAAATGACATTGCAATTAAAGCTAAAAAAGCAAGAAAGTTCCTATTAGATGGAGA
>NZ_JAUNLM010000116.1 GCF_030532265.1 Clostridium sp.
TTATTTTTAAATTATAAACTCCTATGTTATAATCGTATAGATATAAGTAAATATAATCAATTAGTCTTTAAAATTTAATTTTATAAGATATAATAAATTGAAAAAAAGTAATTAAAATATATTTAAAATGTCGTAATTCTTAATATAGAGATTTAATATTTAAAGTTAAAGGAAGTGAAAATGTATGGCTTTAACCCCAATGATGAAGCAATATTTTGAAATAAAAGAAAATTATAAAGATTGTATATTATTTTTTAGATTAGGAGACTTTTATGAAATGTTCTTTGAAGATGCTAAGTTAGCATCAAGAGAACTTGAATTAGTATTAACAGGAAGAGATTGTGGACTTGATGAAAGAGCGCCTATGTGCGGTATTCCATTCCATGCTTCTTCTTCATATATATCAAGACTTGTAACTAAAGGATTTAAAGTAGCAATTTGTGAGCAAGTAGAAGATCCAAGTGCTGCAAAAGGAATAGTTAAAAGGGATGTAATAAAAGTTATAACTCCAGGTACTTATATAGATCAAAATAATGAAAATAATTTAAATACATATCTAATGGCCATTTTCTCTGAATCTGATTCAATAGGAATAGCTTTAACGGATATAAGTACTGGTGAGTTTAAAA
The DNA here is from genome assembly GCF_030532265.1 of Clostridium sp. GTDB lineage: Bacteria > Bacillota > Clostridia > Clostridiales > Clostridiaceae > Clostridium. The sequence continues at coordinate 630 of NZ_JAUNLM010000116.1, forward strand.
CAACTTCATTTAATTCTTTAAAAACAACATTGCTTGATGAAATTACAAAAATAAATCCAAAAGAAATAATTGTAGATATAAATACAGATATATCATTATTAAATGATATAAATTCTATAACCCAAGCACTTATTACAAAAAAAGATTTAAATGAATTTAAAGTTAGTGAAGATGAATTAATAAATCAATTTAGTGATGCAGAAGTTTCTTCTTTATCTAATCATAGTAAAATAGCATGTAGGGTTTTACTTAAGTATATATATGAAACACAAAAAATGAGTCTTTCTAATATAAACTTCTTAGAAGTATATAATATAATAAATTATATGACTATAGATGGAAGCTCAAGAAGAAATTTAGAATTAACTGAAAGTTTAAGAGAAAAAAACAAAAAAGGTTCTTTACTTTGGGTTATGGATAAAACTGCAACTTCAATGGGGGCTAGAGTTCTTAGAAAATGGATTGATGAACCTCTTATATCTAAAGAAGAAATAATAAATAGGTTAGATGCTGTTGATGAATTATTTAATTCTATATCTTTAAATGAAGATATAATTTCAGCACTAAAGAATATTTATGATATAGAGCGTATAGTAGGTAAAGTTGCCAATGGTAATGTAAACGGAAAAGATTTAGTATCACTTAGAACATCCTTAGAAAAACTTCCATATATAAAAGAACTTTTAGCTAATTGCGATTCAAAATTATTAAAAGAGTATTATAATTCTTTAGATATATTAAATGATATAAAGGAACTTTTATTTAATTCAATTACTAATGATCCATCTATTAGTATAAAAGAAGGTAATATAATAAAAGATGGATATTCAAACGAAGTTGATGAATTAAGAAAGGCTAAATTACACGGAAAAGAGTGGATAGCTTCTTTAGAAAATAGTGAAAGAGAAGTTACTGGAATTAAATCTTTAAAGGTAGGATACAATAAAGTTTTTGGATATTTTATTGAAATAAGAAAAGCTAACTATTCCTCAATTCCAGAAGGAAGATATATAAGAAAACAAACATTAGCCAATTCAGAAAGATATATAACACAAGAACTTAAAGAGATGGAAGAAAAAATATTAGGAGCTGAAGAAAAACTTATAAATTTAGAATATGAAATATTCCAAGATATACGTAATTGTGTATCTAAAGAAATTTCAAGATTAAAAAATAGTGCTAGAATTGTTAGTAATTTAGATTGTTTATCAACATTAGCGTTAATAGCACTTGAAAATGATTATGTTAAGCCAAATATAAATGAAGATGGTTTAATTGAAATAAAGGAAGGTAGACACCCTGTTGTTGAAAAGGTAATAGGTAGAGGAGAGTTTGTATCTAATGATACTTTATTAAACAAAAAGGATAATAGACTTATACTTATAACCGGTCCTAATATGGCAGGTAAATCAACATATATGAGACAAGTAGCTTTAATAACATTAATGGCTCAAATTGGATCTTTCGTTCCAGCTAGAGAAGCTAATATATCTATTTGTGATAAAATTTTTACTAGAATAGGTGCTTCAGATGATTTAGCTGGTGGTAAATCTACATTTATGGTAGAAATGTGGGAAGTATCAAATATTTTAAAAAATGCTACTCCCAAAAGCCTTGTTTTATTAGATGAAGTAGGAAGGGGTACTTCGACTTACGATGGACTTAGTATTGCATGGTCAGTTATAGAACATATTTCAAATAGTAATAATTTAAAATGTAATACTCTATTTGCAACACATTATCATGAACTTACAAAGCTTGAAGGTGAAATTGAAGGAGTAAAAAATTATTCAGTTGCAGTTAAGGAAGTATCTGACAATATTATTTTTTTAAGAAAAATAATAAAAGGTGGTGCAGATCAATCCTACGGAATTGAAGTTGCAAAACTTGCTGGATTACCTGAAAGTGTAATAAATAGAGCTAAAAATATTTTATCTACATTAGAAGAAAAAGAATCAAGTAATGTAACAATAAATGAAGAAATTGCCCTTGAAAATAATATTAATTATTCAGCTATAAATAAAAAAGAGAAAAATTCTAAAAATAAAGAGTGTAATAATATGCAATTAGATTTTTCTTATATAGAAAAAGAAGCTTTTATAAAAGATTTATCATCAATTGAAATATTAAATTTAAATCCAATGGAGGCTATGAATAAATTATACGAATTAGTTAAAGATGCAAAAAAATTAATTTAGGAGTTGATGTAACTTGAATAGAATTAATTTATTAGATGAAAATACATCAAATAAAATTGCAGCAGGAGAAGTTGTTGAAAGACCTTCCTCAGTTATTAAAGAATTAGTTGAGAATAGTATTGATGCAAATTCTAAAAATATAACTATAGAAATACAAGATGGTGGATGCTCTTTAATACGTATAATAGATGATGGTTATGGAATTCATAAAGATGATTTAAAAA
>NZ_JAUNLM010000117.1 GCF_030532265.1 Clostridium sp.
GTACCGTTTTAGTATAGCGGTGCTTTTTAGTATTTGTACAAATTTATATTTCTATAAGATTTTAATTTTTTTATTATTATGAAATATCATTAAGATATTTAATTTTATAAAAAGGAAATTATAGAAAAATGGGAGATGAAAATATTTATGGAAGAAAAAATTAATATTACATATGCAGGTGAAGTAAGAGTAGCCAAAGGTAAAAGTAATAGAACTTTATATGAACATCAAAAAGATGCAGTTGAGAAATTAAACAAGCTAAATGAAAGAGAGAGTTTTAGTTCTTTATTAGTGCTACCTACAGGTGGTGGTAAGACATTTACAGGGGTTTATTGGCTATTAAAGGAGGCAGTAAATAATAATAAAAAGGTATTATGGATAGCTCATCGTCATTTATTACTTGAGCAAGCAGCTAATACCTTTCAAAAAACAGCTTACTCTGATTTATTATATAATATTTCATCATTTAATTATAGAATTGTTTCTGGAAAACACGACCAAGCTATAAATATAAAAGAGAGTGATGATATTCTTATAATTAGCAAGGATAGTGCTATACGCAATTTAGATTCTATTGGTAAATGGTTAAGTGGAGAAGAGGAAGTTTATTTAGTAATTGATGAAGCTCATCATGCTACTGCTAAGTCTTATAGAAAACTTATAGACTATGTTTATAGCAAGATAGAGAAAGTTAAGTTACTTGGATTAACTGCAACTCCTTTTAGAACAGCAGATAATGAGCAAGGATTATTAGCTAAGATCTTCACTGATGGTATAGTTTTTAAAATAGATTTAAAGGATTTAATAAAGAAAGAAATATTATCAAGACCTTTATTTGAAGCTTGCGAAACAGAAATAAAGGTTGGAAACAACATGGGATTAAAAGCAATTAAGAACATAGAATATTTAGATAATTTGCCTGATGATATTGCAAATGATATTGCAAATAATAAAGAACGTAATAAATTAATAGTAGATAGATATCTAGCTAATTTAGATAAGTATGGACAAACTATCATATTTGCCTTAAATAGACTTCATGCCATTGCTTTAAGAGGATTATTTGAAAAGGCAGGTATTCCAGCTGGAGTTATAGTCTCCGGAACTAAGGCTGAATTTATAGGTATTGATATTTCTGATAAAGAAAATGAATTACAGATTAAAAACTATAGAGAAGAAAAAATAAAGGTTCTTATAAATGTAAATATATTAACTGAAGGTGTTGATTTACCTCAAACAAAAACTGTATTTTTAACAAGACCTACAGTATCTACAATATTAATGACTCAAATGGTTGGAAGAGCTTTAAGAGGGGAACAAGCAGGAGGAACTAAGGAAGCTTATATAGTTAGTTTTATAGATCAGTGGCAAGAACATATAGCTTGGGTAAATGCAGAAACTTTAATAGAAAATGAAGATGATTTTATAGATGATACACCTAGTAATAGTAGTGGAAATGATATTAGACTTATATCAATTGCTAAGATTGAGGAATTTGCAAAGCTTATGGATGATACAGTAGATACATCTAAATTAGAAGCTATAGGATTTATGAAGAGAGTTCCACTTGGAATGTATGCTTTCACTTTTATAGATGATAATATGATGGAAAGAAATCATCAAGTTTTAGTTTATGATAGTACTAAGAAACAATATGAGGAATTTATAAAAGATTTACCTGTATTTTTTGAATCATATAATATTGAAGATGAAGTTATACCAGATAAAACAATGAAAGAGTTATTAAAGGTTGCTAAAGACACATATTTTGATGATTATATGCTACCTAAATATGATGAGAATGATATAGAATACATCTTAAAATACTATGCACAAAAAGAGTGTGAGCCTAACTTTATACCATTTAAAGAAATAGATCGTCAAAAGCTAAATTTAACAGATATAGCTAAGGATATAGTTCATAAAGATTTACGTCGTTCAGAAATTAGAAAGTATATAGATGATTTATGGAATCAAGAAGATGGAATAATACGTATTTATTTTAATAAGAAAATGTACTTTGTAAGACAATTACAAATAGAGATAGACATTGTAGAAGGAACATATGAAAGCTATGATGAAATTCCAAAAGTAGTAGGAGAAGAACGTAAGTTAAGTAAATTATCATTATATGATTTAGAAAAAGTTGCACCAGAAAAAGCTAGAGAGATTAAAGATAAGGTATATTCAAGCTATATGAATAATGAAGGACTTTATTATTGTAATAAATGTGGATATACATCAAACTTTAAAGGGATGTTTCAAATTGATCATATAAAGCCAATATCAAAGGGAGGACTTACAACCCTAGACAATCTACAGCTATTATGTTCTAAATGCAATAAGATAAAGGGTGATAAACTTGAGTAAATATTTATATACACCACAGGATATAGCTCTATTTTTAGATTACTGTAACTTTAAATTATCAGATGAAAAGTTCTTAAAAGAAAATTTATGGGATAATCGCAATAGCTTAATAGAGCCTAGATATAGAAAAAGTAAATATAAGTTCTTCAAAGCAATTTCCTTATGTAGAGAAAGATGTGAAGCTCTAGACTATGAAGATGAAGTTCAGGTAATAAATAGAATACTTAAAGAAATAGGAAGTTCATATGAAATTACAGAGTTAGAGAAAGACGAAAATTATATAGAAGCATTTTTTAGATTCATAAAACTTAGATTAGTTTATATAAAGGGATGTACTCATGTAAGAATAAAACTAAGAACATTACTACGTAATTTTGGCTATAAAAGAAGAAGTGAAAGATTAATTAAAAACATTAAAAGAACAATGAAGGCTCTAGGATTACAATATTATTTAAAAGGTAATAAGCCTTGTGATATTAGTGAAGTGAAATTAGATGATATATTAGTAATAAGGTTAATGTAAGTTCTTATTTTGGAAATTTAGTTAAGTAATAAAATTCTAATTTACTTAAGGTAGGTTTTAATAAGTAAAAATCTTTAACTGAGGAAAGGAGTTAGAGAAGGTACTTAAAGTATGTTAGATGCACTATAAAAATAGAAAT
>NZ_JAUNLM010000034.1 GCF_030532265.1 Clostridium sp.
ATGAAATAGATAAAATTGCAAGAAAATCTGAAAATCCATCAATTACAAGAGATGTATCAGGTGAAGGTGTACAACAAGCCCTTTTAAAAATATTAGAAGGAACTGTTGCCTCAGTACCACCACAAGGTGGAAGGAAACATCCTCATCAAGATTTATTACAAATAAATACTTCAAATATATTATTTATTTGTGGTGGAGCGTTTGATGGAATAGATAAAATAATTGAAAAGAGAACTAGAAAAAGTTCAATAGGTTTTGGAGCAGATATACAATCAAAACAAGAAAAAGATTTAGGGACATTATTTAAAGAAATAATGCCAGGAGATCTTTTAAAGTTTGGATTAATACCAGAATTTGTTGGTAGATTACCTATATTAGTAACTTTAGAATCTCTTGATAAAAAAGCTTTAGTTAAAATATTATGTGAACCAAAAAATGCTTTAGTTAAGCAATATAAAAAATTATTTGAGCTTGATGATGTAGAATTAGGATTTACAGAAAAAGCATTAGATGCTATAGCAGATGAAGCTATGAGCAGAAATACTGGGGCAAGAGGTTTAAGAGCTATAATAGAAGAAATGATGATGGATATAATGTTTGAAATTCCTTCAGACGAAAGAATAACAAAGGTAACTATTACAGAAGATACTATTAAAAAAGGTTCAAAGCCAGAAATTCAAAGATTACCAGAAGGCTCAGTTAGACCTTCTCTTGCTGAAAAATCATTAAAAAATAAAGATGATATGGAAACAGCTTAAATAAAAAACACTCTTTTTAATAAGAGTGTTTTTTTCTTAATAGATGGAATTATTGAAAAAAGTTATGGTTATGGTATACTTATTAAGTCTAATAAAAATAATAATTATTAATATAGGAGGAAGATAGGTATGACAAATGAAAATATTCTTCCTTTAATTCCTCTAAGGGGAATAACTATTTTTCCGAATATGGTAACTCACTTTGATGTTGGAAGAGATAAATCAAAAGCAGCTGTTGAGGCAGCTATGCAAAATGGAGAGAAAATATTTTTGGCTCCACAAAAAGATCCAGAAATAGATGATCCTAAAAAAAGTGATATAAACAATGTTGGAACAATATGTGATATAAAACAGATAATAAAGCTACCTGATAATGTTATAAGAGTATTAGTTGAAGGAAAAGAAAGAGCTAAAATTAAAAAATATCAGGCTAAAAAAGTTTATTTAGAAGTTGAATTAGAGAGAATTAAAGAAGAAGAAGTAAAAGGTGTTGAAATAGAAGCTTATATAAAATCTTTAAAGAGTATATTTATAAAATTTATGAAACTTACAGGAGAAAGTTCTAAGGATATTATAAAAGCCATAGAAATTGATAATAAAGTTCATGAATTTGTAGATATGGTAAGCACGGTTGCTATAACTAGAGAAGATTATAGACAAGAATTATTAGAAACTATAGATTTAAAGAAAAGAATTGAAAGAATGTTAGTTATGATTCATGAAGAAATTCAAATTATAACAATTCAAAAAAAGATTTCTAATAAAGTAAAAGAAAATACTGAGAAGAGCCAAAAAGAATATTATTTAAGAGAACAGCTTAAAGTTATTCAAGAAGAACTTGGCGAAGATGATGAGACTAAGATTGAAATTAAAAAATATGAAGATAAAATTTCTAATGCGAAACTTCCAAAAGAAGTTAAGGAAAAGGCTGAATATGAGCTAAATAGATTAAAAAGTATGGGACCATCAAGTTCAGAGGAAGCTGTAATAAAAACATATCTTGATTGGATACTGGACATGCCTTGGAAAAAGAGTAGCAAAGATACAATTAATATAAATAAGGCAGAAGATGTATTAAACAATGAACATTATGGACTAAAAGATGTAAAAACAAGAATTATTGAATATTTAGCAGTTAAGCAAATGAGTAAAAGTATGAAGGGACCTATACTTTGCTTGGTGGGACCTCCTGGTGTTGGTAAAACATCTATAGCTAAATCAATAGCTGAGGCTATGAATAGAAAGTATTCAAGAATAGCCTTGGGAGGGATGAAAGATGAGTCAGAAATAAGAGGTCATAGAAAAACTTATGTAGGTGCTATACCAGGTAGAATAGCATATTCTTTAAAAGAAACAGGAACAAATAATCCTCTTATATTATTTGATGAAATTGATAAAATTAGTTCAGATTATAAGGGAGATCCTGCAGATGCTCTTCTTGAAGTTTTAGATAGTGAACAAAACTTTAATTTTAGAGATAATTATTTAGAATTACCAATTAATTTATCTAATGTATTTTTTATTGCTACTGCAAATAGTTTGGATACTATACCTAGAGCATTACTTGATAGAATGGAAGTTATCGAGGTATCAGGATATACTTATGAAGAAAAATTCCATATAGCTAAAGATCATTTAATTCCAAAACTTTTAAGAGAATATAACTTAGAAGAAAATAATATAAAAATAAGTGATTCTGCTATAAAAGAAATGATTGAGGGATATACTAGAGAATCAGGAGTTAGAAGTTTAAAAAGAGTTATATCTTCTATTCTTAGAAAAGCTATAACAGAAATGATAAAGAAAAATAAAGATAAATTAAGCATAAATTCTAAGAAAGTGGAGAGTCTATTAGGTAAAAAAGTATTTAATTATGATAAAATTGATATGGAAGATAAAATAGGTGTTGTTACAGGACTTGCATGGACTGCTTATGGAGGAGATACACTTCCGGTTGAAGCTATGATTATGGAAGGTACAGGGAAATTACAATTAACAGGTAAGCTTGGAGATGTTATGCAAGAATCAGCAAAAGCAGCCCTTACTTATGTTAGAGCTAATGCAGGTAAGTATGGAATAGATTTAGATTTTTATAAAAATAAAGATATTCATATACATGTTCCAGAGGGAGCAGTGCCTAAAGATGGACCATCTGCTGGGGTTACTATGATAACTTCATTAGTTTCAGCATTATCAAATAAGCCTGTTAAACATAATGTGGCAATGACAGGTGAAATAACTTTAACAGGAAGAGTTTTACCAATAGGTGGACTTAAAGAAAAATCACTTGCAGCTGTTAGAGCTGGTGTAGATACTATAATAATTCCTAAAGGAAATGAAAAAGATATAGAAAGTATACCAGCATCTATTAAAAAGGGATTAAATATAATAGTTGCAGAACAAATTGATACTGTTTTAAATAATGCAATAGTAAAATAATTGGAGTGATAAACGTGAGAATAAAACAATCTGAATTTATAACATCGGCAGTTAAGCAAAGCCAATATCCAGTTGATAATAGAGTTGAAGTTGCTTTTGTTGGAAGATCAAATGTTGGAAAAAGTTCAATAATAAATGCTTTAACTAATAGAAGAAAATTAGCTAAGGTAAGTCAAACTCCAGGAAAGACTAGACTTATAAATTTTTTCTTAATAAATAATGATTTTTATTTAGTTGATTTACCAGGATATGGATATGCTAAAGTTTCTAAAAAAGAAAAAGAAAGTTGGGGAAAGGTAATTGAAACCTACCTAAATGGAAGAGAAGAATTAAAGAGAGTAATTCTTTTAGTTGATTCTAGACATAAGCCAACAGCAGATGATGTTATGATGCATGAGTGGATAAAACACTATGGTTATGACGTAATAGTTGTAGCAACTAAAAGTGATAAATTATCTAATAATAATTTAAGAAAGAGTGAAAAAGTTATAAGAGATACTCTTAAGTTAGATAAAGAAGATAAATTATATTTTTACTCATCACTTACTAAAAAAGGTACAGAACAAATAATTGAAAATTTATTTGGAGATGTAGCTGAAGATACTGAATAACAAAAAAAGGTTTAAAGAAGTTATTTTAACTTTCTTTAAACCTTTTTTATTTTGTAGAACTTTATCTTAATTTAAAAAAATAGTGTCAAATAATTTGCTGAAGAATAATATATACTATAAAAACAAATAAGGAGGAGGTCAGAAGAGATATATGGAGATTAATGATATCCTAAATGGCTTCAGTGATTGTCCAGATTCAGATGATTGCAATTGTAATGACGAATGTTGTAATTTTGATGAAAATGAATTTGATTGCAATTTTGATGATGGAATAGGGGACTATGATGGTTGTGGATGTGATTGGAATTGTGATGATAATTTTAATTGCGGAAATAACTGTGGTTGTGGAAATAACACATGGCTCATACTAATTTTATTATTAGCTTGGTGTGGTTGCCAAAGAAATAACTATGGATATGGAGGGTATAATGATATGAGTAAAAATTGTTGTTGCTGTTGTTGCTGTGATGAACCTAAATTTAAAAAAGTAAAACAAACAGTATATGTACCAGAATGTGGATTACAAGGTGCTAATGCTTATCCAGCTTATGATGGATACGGTGGATATGGTGGATATGGAAACTGTTGGTGGTGGATTATAATAATATTACTTTTATGTTGCTGTGGAAATAATGGATTTGGAAACTGTGGAAACAATTGTGGATGCTAGTAAAATAAATTAAATAGATTTGGATAGATAAAGGAGGAATTTTTTATGTCACACAAAAATTGTTGTTGTAATGATAGAACTATCGTAGTTTCACCTTATGCTCAAGCTCCAGTTCATAATCATGATGGATTTGGCGATGGATGCTGGTGGTGGATTATAATAATATTACTTTTATGTTGCTGTGGAAATAATGGATTTGGAAACTGTGGTGGATGCGGAAATGATGGATGCGGAAATAACGGATTTGGAAGTTGCTGGATTATAATAATCTTAATTTTCTGTTGTTGTGGATGCGGAACAGGTTATGGAAGATACTAATTAGTATAATAAAATAAATTAATCAATTTAATATAAATTGATAATTGTTGGAGGGTTTTATACCCTCCAAAAAAAAGCTCAAAAATAATAACCAATACAAAATATATACATATAATAGAATTAAAATAGTTTTTGGGAGGAGCTAATATGGCTAAAAAAAGGCATAGAAGTAAGAGTGATTCTAATGAAAAACATATGTCATTTAATGATTTGAATAATAATCCGTTTGGTATAGATCCAAATCAACTTATGAATATGATTGGGAATATAGATCAGAATAAGTTAAACAACATAATTGCATCTATGGAGAAGGAAGGAATTGATTTAAGTTCATTTCCAAACATGAATGGATTTAACAATAGTCAAAACACTAATCAAAATGATAATTCAAATGCAAGTCAAAATAATATGAATGGAAATAATATGAATCCTATGGAATTTCTTAATAACATGAGTGCTAATATGGGAAATTTTAATGGAAATGGTATGAATAATATGGGAAATTTAAATCCTATGGCAATTATAGCTCAACTTATGCAAATGAATAATATGAATAATCAAAGCAATCAAAATAAAAATAATAACAATAAAAAGAAAAGTAATAAATACAATACTGGAGATCCTAATATGGATATGTTATTAGCCCTTAGAAATGCAGTATCAGGAGATAGAGTTGAATTTGTAGATAAGATTATAGGACTATATAAAAAAGGAGATTTAGATTAAGAAATATTGTATAAAACTTTTATATGTAGTCAATAATATAATTGTACCGGAGAAATGTTCTCCTACAAGCTATATTATATTATAATATAGCACCCCCCCATCCCCCTTTTAGGCCGCACGAGCGGCCTTTTATTTTATGCTAGATATTTTGAAATTATTATTTTCATCTCTTGAAGATTCAACATTTAATTTGAAAATTTCTTTTTCATTAGAGATTTTATTAATTTTTTCAAATTGTAGAGACCAAGAGATATTTTGTAGGACACCATTTTTATCAACTTCGTTGTCATAAAAGAATCCATTTTTAAAGGAATACATAAAATCATTTTTATTTAAAGACCATATAGGTGATATTGAATCATCAGTTGCATTTTTATGAAAAATATTGGGATAATCAACTACTTCATATTCTAAGCATATAATATCAATTAATTTTAATATTTCTGATGCTCCATATGTCTTAATTGAATTTTTACTTATATCTATTAAATCATTATTTATTATCATAAAGTTTTTAAAGGATTTATTTAAATCAGAGCTATTAAAAAAAGCTATTTGTGGAGTTCTATTAAGATTAGAGTCTATAATTCCAGAAATATTGCTGTTATTACAGTAGTATTCTAATTTGAAATTTTTATCAGTATAAGAGAATAAATATGTTACAGGTTTTTCTTTTAAATATCCTTGAACTAATATCCTAGGTTTATTATCTCTTGAAATATTTAATAATCGAACTTTAATAGAGTATGAATTGCTACAATTAGATAAATAATTATTTTTTGTTAATGAACTTAAAAGAAATGTTTTATCAATTGTAGTTATCTCAATATCTTGTTTATTGTTATCTATTTGAATTATTTTTATACTTTCAAAGTTACCATCATTATTTAAATCTACATTTGAATTGTTTTGTAATACTGTTGGAGATGTTACATTTATTGTTTCTTTGTAATTAACTTTAGTTAAATATATTATAAATATAACAAATAATAAAACAAAAATAGATAGGGATAAAGTTTTAAAAATTTTATTCATGTAAAAAACCTCCTTCAATAAAGTATATGAAACATATATAATTTAATGAATACTTAGGTAAACTATAATAAGAAAGGAGGAGGTTTAAAATGAACAAAAAAATATTAGTTTTAAGTTTAATTAGTATTATGGCTATAAGTATTTTGGGGTGTAGTATGAAAAAAAATAATAATAATGATGAAAATACTTTAAATTTGTATTATAATACTATAGATACAAAATCTATAAGCTATATACCAGAAATAATAAAGGAATATGAAAAAGAAGAAGGTATAAAAATAAATATAGTTCCTTTAAAGAGTAATGAAGAGATGTTAAAGAAAATTACAGAAGATAAAGAAAGCTGTTTATTACTATTAGATGGTTATAGATTTAGTGATTATAATTTAAAGGGAATTTTAAGAGAGCTTACATATCTTTTTAAATCTGAAAAGACAAAACAAGAATTTACAGATATAAGTACTTTATATGGTATTTTTGAAGGAAGAAATTTTGGATTAGGCCTTAGTCCGTATTCAGTATCACTTGTTTACAATAAAACTGAACTTGAAAAATTAGGTATAACAGTAGAGGAAAATGATTTAAATTATTTATTTAAAAAATTAAATGAGAAAAATATAAAAATACCTACAAAGATGTACAGTGAGTATAGTAAAGAATTATTAATAAGTGCATTAATAGCAAATGATAGTATAATATATGATATGTATAAACTAGATTACATAAATGACATGGATAAGAAGATATATTCTATAGAAAATGGTCAAAAAATATTTGATATAATGAATGATTTATATAATAAAAATATAATAAAAGAAAATATGTTTATAGAAGATGATGATGCTGTAAAGAAATTCAATGAGGGAAAAACCCCTGTCGTTTTAATGACTACTTTAGGAGCTAATGATATAAAAAGCGATTCTGATAATATAGGTGTAGTAGATCAAATGCATATAAACAATAAAATAGTAAATTCACCAATATTAACAGATACAATATTGTGTTCATCTGTAGGAAGTAAAAATTTTGATGCTGTTGATAAATTTTTTAGATATATTATAAATAGTGGAATTTTTCAAAAAATATCTTCAAAAAATTATATAACAGGAAACAAAATTGCTGATAGCAACCTACAAGGTGTTCAAATAAAAATGGCAAATGGGATATCAAGTGCGGAAGAAATAAACAAAGTATATTTTAATGTAATTTCAAACGAAAATATAAAAAAAATAAATGACGAATGTAGAAATGTATTAAGTGGAAAATATGACGGTAAAGAATGGAATAGGATTTTAGATAAAAAATAAAAGCAAATCATTAATGATTTGCTTTTTATTTTATAGTAATGTCTATTGACAATCCTTACAAAGACCGTAGAAATAAGTTTGGTTAGATAAAACTTTATAATTTGACTTTTGTTCAACCTCACTATTTAAATGATCTAAAGATATATTCATTAAATCATCTACTTTACCACAATTAATACATTGTATATGAGGGTGTGAATTCATATTTCCGTCATATCTAAAGTTGCCTTCGCCTACATTTAATTCTTGAACTAAACCAACCTCAACTAAAGTTTTTAAAGCTTTATAAACAGTAGCTAAACTCATAGTAGGAAAATCTTTCTGTATAGCTTTATATATTACTTCAGCTGATGGGTGTTCTTTTGTACTCATTAAATATTTATAAACAGCAAGTCTTTGAGGTGTTAACTTAAGCTTTTTCTCTTTGAAAATAGCTGTTATATTCTCCATACTTTTACACTCCTTAACCTGTAATACTATTGTTATTATATGCTTTTTAAATCACATAGTCAATAAGTATTAAAAAATTATCATAATTTACTAATAATATATATTAAATAACAAAAATAATATTTAAAAAATTACTTGATATTTAAAAAAAACAATGTTAAAATATAAACAAAGTTGTTAATTGATTAACAAATTCCGTGTTCATTTCATTTTACATAGAACAGCAATAAAGACTGTTCTATATTTTTTTATATTTAAATTTTAATAAAGAATTAAATTTAAATTTTAGAGTAAAGTATAGTTGAACCCAAAAAACTAAAATGGTAATATATATTAAAAAATATAATTCTAGGAGGAATTACTATGAGTAAATATAAAGTTGGAGACGAATTATTAATAATAAATGATCCTAATGAAGAAAAGGAAAAACTTAAAGAATTAACTAGATTACATATAGAAAATGATTTTGCTCAAATTTCATGGGGAATAAAAATATTAAAAGTAGAGTATGATAAGCCTAATGTTACACTTACATATAGAAACATAAATGGAGAAACTAATAAAGTTTTTGCTGTATGCAAAAATATAGAAAACTTTAATAAAGAAAAAGTATTAGAAAAAGCTTTATTAAAAGCATTCCAAAATGAAATAATAGATATATCAGTAGGAAAAAATACTGGTTGTTTAAGATAATAAAAGGAACCTCATTTAATGAGGTTCTTTTTATTTTACAATTATTATAAAAATTGTAAAAAGTATTTATTTTTAAAAAAAGTTAATATATAATGAAGATGTATATAAGGTACTTTATGGGGTGAGGAAATATGAGAATGTGTCCGTTTTGGTCAACGGAAGAAGAACAGGTTAACTGTTATAAAGAATGTCCTATAGTTCAAGAGTTAGAAAAAAGTGATGAATGCGTCTTTAGAGAATATTTAGAATTTAATGATTTTAAACTTATAGAACTATAGAAAATATAATTTATAAAATAATATTTAAAATAAAAATAACATTGATACTTAAATATCAATGTTATTTTTATTGTTATGAGTAAAAGTTTGTTGTTGAATGAAGTAAAGTTTGCTTTAAGGACCATAGTTTATCAGATAAATCAACATAATAAGTATGAGGATTTTCAAATCTTAAAACTTCAGGCCAAAGTTTTTCAGTTTCTTTTTTAGCATAATCTCTTATTTCCATTACAGATGGAGAATTATAAACTAATGTTCCTTTATCAAAAATTTTAACCATTAAATCTTTAACATAGTAATTAGTTAATCTTTTCTTTTTCCATGTGTGAATAGGATGGAATATAGTTAAAGGTTCATTTTCGTTTATTATTTCATCATGTAACATTATTAAATCTGCTATTGCTGTATGTGTAGTTTTATCAAAAATTCTTATCGTTTTCTTAAAACCTGGATTTGTTATCTTTTCGTTATTTTCACTTATTTTTATTTTAGGAACTATTTTACCTTCTTTTTCTACAGCTACTAACTTATAAACACCACCAAATACAGGCTCTGATTTAGCTGTTATAAGTCTTTCACCAACACCAAAAGAATCAATACAAGCGCCTTGACTTAATACATCTCTAATAATATATTCATCTAAAGAATTTGAAACAACAATTTTACAATCCTTATATCCAGCTTTATCTAATATTTCTCTACACTTTTTAGTTAAATAAGTTATATCACCAGAATCTATTCTTATACCGACAGGTCTTTTTCCAAGTGGCTTTAAAATTTCATCAAATACTTTTATAGCATTTGGTATTCCGGATTTTAAAACATTGTATGTATCAACAAGTAAAAGACAATTGTCAGGATAAACTTCAGCCCAAGTTTTAAATGCTTCATATTCAGTATCAAATAATTGAATCCAACTATGAGCCATAGTACCAACTGCTGGTATATCAAAACGTTGATCTGCTATAGTACATGCAGTAGCATTACAACCACCAATCATAGCAGCTCTTGCTCCATATATTGCTCCATCATAACCTTGAGCACGTCTTGATCCAAATTCCATAACTGTTTTTCCATTTGCAGCTCTACAAATTCTATTAGCTTTAGTAGCTATAAGAGTTTGATGATTAACTGTTAATAAAATCATAGTTTCGATAAATTGTGCTTGAACAACAGGTCCCTTTACTGTAACAAGTGGTTGATTTGGGAATACTGGATTTCCTTCTGGAACAGCCCAAACATCACAAGTAAATTTGAAATTTTTAAGATATTCTAAAAAGCTATCTGAAAAAATATTTTTAGATTTCAGGTAAGCTATATCATCTTCTGTAAATTTTAGTGAACTAAGATATTCTATTAATTGCTTAACACCAGCCATTATACAATATCCACCACCATCTGGAACTCTTCTAAAGTACATATCAAAATAAGCTATTCTATCTTGAATCCCTTTTTCAAAGTAACCATTTCCCATAGTTAATTCATAAAAATCAACTAACATAGTTAGGTTTCTGTTATCTCTAACATCAAAAGTTGTTATACTATTCATAAGTCAACTCCTCTAAAAAAATACTTAAAACTATTGTACAACTTAAATAGAATTATTACAATATAGTTATTCCCTATAAGATGTGGCAATAATCAATAATAGAGGAGGGAATTTTTTTGAAATTAGATTCATTTCAAAATGAAGCTGTAAATGCTAAAGAAAGAAATATTTTAGTTGTTGCAGCTCCAGGTTCTGGAAAGACAACAGTTATAATAAATAGAATAGATTATTTAGTTAGAGAGCTTAATATATATAACAAGAATATAATAGTTATAACATTTACCAAAGCTGCTGCATTAAACATGAAAGATAGATATAAAAATAGATTCGATAGAGTTAATTCACCTTTTTTTGGAACATTTCACGGACTTTTTTATAAAATGCTAATTAGAGAAGGTTATGAAATAAATATAATAGAAGGGTATAAAGTAAATAAGCTAATAGAAAGTGTTTTAAAAAAGTATTTTGATGATATAAATGAAGATAAAATAAAAGAAGTAATAAATAATATATCTTTATTTAAAACATCTAGAGTAAATTTAAGTGAATTTAAACCATCATTAACAAAAGAAATATTTGAAGATTGTTTTAAATCTTATAGTGAATATAAAGAAAAAAATAATTTGTGGGATTTTGATGATTTAGCAATTAAAGTTATAAATCTTCTTGAAAAAGATAGTAGACTTAAGGAAGGTTATAAAAATTTATTTAAATATATATTGGTAGATGAATTTCAAGATTGTGATGAACTTCAAATACAATTTTTAAAGATGATGAATGAAGGAGAATATAATCATTTATTTGCAGTAGGAGATGAAGATCAATGTATATATTCATTTAGAGGCTCAAAGCCAGAGTATATGGTTATATATGATAAAATATTTAAAGATGCAAAAAAATATTATTTATCTAAAAATTATAGAAGTTCTAAAAATATAATAGATGGAGCTAAATGTATTATAGAAAAAAATATTCAAAGAAACAAAAAACATATTATAGCTAATAAAGATATTGATGGAATTATAAAGATAAATAAACCTTATGATGAACAAATTCAAGGAGAAAGTATAGTTGATGAAATAAAATCTTTAGTAAAAAATAAAGGCTATAATTATAAAGATAATATAATTTTATATAGAACCAATATGGAATCAATGACTTTTATTGATATATTTACTAGAAAGAAAATTCCATTTACTTTATTAGATAAAGAATATAATTTTTTTGAACATTTTATATGTAAGGATATTTTAAATTATTTAAATCTTTCAATAGATCCTAATAATAGGGAAATGTTTTTAAAAATAATAAATAAACCTTTTAGATATGTTAGTAAAAGTAGTTTAGATTATGTAAGAAATTTTAAGGAGTATAAAAATCCATTTGATATTTTGATAGAGAAAAAAGATACACCACCATTTCAAGCTAAAAAGTTAGATGAGTTAAAAAAAGATATAAATTATTTATCAAAATTGTCATTAAATAGTGCAATTCAATTTATAATAAGTGATTTAGGATATTTAGATTATTTAAAAGAGTATTGTAATAAGTTTAATCAAAATATAGATGATTTAGAAGAAATAATAGAAGAATTTAAAATTTCAGCTAATGGATTTAATACAATATTTGAGTTTTTTAGCCATATAGAAAATGTAAAAGAAGAAATAGAAAACTCAAAAAATAGAAAAGATGAAGATAGGGTAATATTAAGCACTATACATAGAGTTAAGGGAATGGAATTTAAAAATGTGTTTCTTGTAAATTGTAACGAAGATACAATTCCTCATGTATCAGCTGGAGAAGAAAATATAGAAGAAGAAAGAAGACTTTTTTATGTTGGAATAACAAGAGCTATAGATAATTTATATATATACTCTCCAAAGACTAAGGGAGGAAAATTTAAGGAGGTTTCTAGGTTTATAGAAGAAACTGAATTTAAAAATGATGATGAAGTTCCAAGTGAATTTAAAAGAGGAGTAAATATATTTCATAATGGAAGAAAAGAGCATGGGGTTATAGATAGTATAGATGGCGACAAAATAAAAATATTATTTGAAGATGGTACTTCTAGAACTTTTTCTATAAAAGTATTGTTAGAAAGAAATTTAATCACAATAATAGGATGATAGTTATAAATTATAAAATATAAATTAAAAAAATGGTATAATTAACTCTAGGAGTTTTAAATAGTACCTTTAAAATAAGGAGGGATAAAATGATTAATTTTAAAGACGAAGCAAATAAGATAAAAGAAGAATTAATAAACATAAGAAGAGATATACATATGCACCCAGAGGTTGGATTTGAAGAAGTAAGAACTTCCAATTTAATAAAAGACTTTTTAAAAAGGGAAGGTATTGAATATATAAGTGTAGCTACTACAGGAGTATGTGGAATTATAAAGGGAACTAAAGAAGGTCCTGTAAAGACAATTGCATTAAGAGCTGATATGGATGCACTTCCAATACAAGATAAAAAGGTTTGTGAATATAGTTCAAAAATTCCAGGAAGAATGCATGCCTGTGGACATGATGCTCACACAACAATTCTTTTAGGGGCTGCAAAAATATTAAATGATAATAAACATTTATTCAGTGGAAATATAAAATTATTATTTGAGCCAGCAGAAGAGACTACAGGTGGAGCTAGTGTAATGATTAAAGAAGGAGTACTTGAAAATCCTAAAGTTTCAAGAGTTATAGGTCTTCATGTAGCAGAGGATGTTGAATGTGGAAAAATAAAAATAAAAAAAGGTGTAGTAAATGCTGCATCAAATCCATATAAAATAAAAATAACAGGAAGTGGTGGACATGGAGCATCACCAAGTGCAACTATAGATCCAATAGTTATTGGTGCAAATGTTGTATCAACACTTCAAACAATAGTTAGTAGAGAAATTTCAGCTGTTAATCCTGCTGTTGTTACAGTTGGAACTTTCCATGGAGGAACAGCTCAAAATATAATTCCAGAGTCAGTAGAAATATCAGGTATTATAAGAACTATGACTCCAGAAGATAGAGCTTTTGCATGTAAAAGAGTTTGTGAAATATCAGAAGGAATAGCTATGACTGGAAGAGGAAAGGCAGAAGTTACAATAGAAGAAAGTTATCCATGCCTTATAAATAATGACGAATGTGTAGATTTAGTAAAAAATGCTGCAATAAGCGTATTAGGCAATGAAAATGTATTAGAGCAAAAGGCGCCAAGTATGGGGGTAGAAAGCTTTGCATACTTTGCAATGGAAAGAGATTCAGCATTTTATTTTCTAGGAACAGCAAATATAGATAAGGGAACGGATAAATCAGCTCATAGTAGTTTGTTTGATATAGATGAAGATGCGATACCATTAGGAGTTGCTATTCAGTGTCAATCAGCCTTCGATTATTTGACAATGGAATAAATAAAGATTAATCTATAAAAATGAGAAAAAGATTTACTAAAGAACTTTAAATAGGAGTGATTATATAGTGAGAATAGAAATAGGAGCTAATGAAGCTGGCCAGAGGCTAGATAAATTCTTAAGAAAATTACTTAAGGATGTTCCGTTAAGTGCAATATTTAAAGCACTTAGAAAAGGTGACATAAGAGTAAATGGTAAGAAACAAAAGGAAAAATATACATTAGAAATAAATGATGTAGTTGAAGTTAGATATATACAAAGTAAAAAAATGACTGAGAGAGAAGATAACTTTATAAAAGTTGATGCAAGGTCATTAAAGATAGTTTATGAAGATGAAAATATGGTTGTAGTTGAAAAGTGGCCAGGAGTATTAGTTCACCCTGATACAAATAAAAAAATACCAACACTTACTGATTATGTTTTATCTTATTTAAATGAAAAAGGAGATTATCTTCCAGAAAAAGAAGTAACATTTACTCCAGCACCATGTAATAGACTTGATAGAAATACTTCAGGTGTTGTAGTTTTTGGTAAAAACTTTGAAGGATTAAGAGAGCTTAATGAGATAATTAGAGAAGGTAAAGTCAAAAAATACTATATGGCTTTAGTTAAGGGAAGAATAAAGGACGGACTTTATAAAGGTTACATATTAAAAAATGAAGAAAGCAACATATCAAAGGTTTATGATAATAAAGTAAGAGATTCAAAAGAAATATCAATGGAAGTTAAAACAATCCAGAGTGATGGATTATTTTCACTTTTAGAAATTGATTTAATAACAGGAAGAAGTCATCAAATAAGAGCGCATCTTTCACACATTGGTAATCCTATAATAGGGGATACTAAGTATGGAGATAAGAAATTAAATTCACATTTCTTAAATAAATATGGATTAAATTATCAGTTCTTATATGCATATAAATTAAACTTTAAAAATGTAGACGGAAAACTTGCTTATTTGAAAAATAAAATTATAGTAGAAGCTCTTCCACCTATATTTAAGAAAATTAAGCACGATGTATTTAAAATTAGATTATAGATAGGGGATTTAAAATGAGGGAAAAGTCATCATCTACTAAAGGATTTATGATACTATCTCTTGCTGGAATTATAGCTAAAGTTTTATCAGCATTTTATGTGCCACTTCTTACTAGAATTATAGGAACAAATGGAGTTGGGATATATTCTAGAAGTTATGAAGTGTTTATGTTTGTTTATGCACTTACAAGCATGGGATGTCAGCCAGCTGTAGCAAAGATAGTAGCTGAGATAAGAGCTTTAGGAAATGAGAAAGATGCTATAAAAGCACTTAAGGTATCTAGAAAAGTTTATGGGATAGTAGGATTAGTTCTGTCCATTTTAGTAATAATTATAGCAGGTCCACTTACTAATTTAATAAAGATTAGTAATGCAAAATTTGCAATAATGTTTTTAGCACCAAGTATAGTATTAACTGCTGTTTTATCTGCTTATAGAGGATATTTTCAAGGAAAAGATGAAATGTCAGGTATTGCTATTTCTCAAGTTTTAGAACAAATATTAAATGTTGTAGTAAGTTTATTATTTGCATTTCTTTTTATACATATAAGTGAACCAATGGGGGCTGCTGGAGGAACTATAGGTACTTCAGTTGGAGCTTTAATTGCAATATTTTATCTTATTTATGTTTATGATAAGAAAAAATTTGAAGAAGATATTCTTACAGAAAATTTACATGGAAAGAAAATTACAACTAAAACTATAGTAAGGAAATTGGTTAGATATGGATTACCAATAACTTTGAGTGCGGGAATACAAAACTTTGGTGGTTTAGTTGATATGGCAAATGTTAATTTAAGGCTTTTAAGTGCAGGCTTCACGGTAAATCAATCTGATACTTTATATGGATTATATTATCAGTATAAAACGCTTCTTGGTGTACCACTTATAATAGTAACAGCACTTACAACTATTATATTACCGGCTGTATCTAAAGCTTATGCATTAAGAGATAGAAAGCAAATAAAAAAAAGTACAAATTTTGCTTTCAGAATAACATTTGCAATAACAATACCTGCAGCGTTTGGACTTGCGATTTTAAGTGATGACATATACACAATATTATATGGAAGCTCTCAAGGAGCATATCTTATGAGGTTAGGTTCAATAATACTTATATTTATGGCTATTGCTCAAGTAGAAGGTGTTATACTTCAAGGTATTAGTAGATTTTATCCAATGATAGTTTCATTTACTATTGGAATTATATTTAAAATTTTAGCAAACTATATTTTCGTTGGAATAAAAGAAGTAAATATTATGGGTGTATTAATTGGTAACTTCTTATGTTATTTACTGCC
Organism: Clostridium sp.; assembly: GCF_030532265.1. Lineage (GTDB taxonomy): Bacteria > Bacillota > Clostridia > Clostridiales > Clostridiaceae > Clostridium. The sequence continues at coordinate 16,574 of NZ_JAUNLM010000034.1, forward strand.
AGTCATAATTAATCGTAGAATAATAGGAAAAGCTATAAGAACTAGGATATCTATGATTAGAAATTGTATAAAACCTATAATGGCATCAGTTTGTATGGCTATAGTAATATTTATATTAAAACAACCTATAGAAGTTTTAGGTAGCTTTATTGGAAATGGAAGAATAATTGTATTTATATATACTCTAATTTATACTATAATCTTAGTTGGAATTGGAGGATTTGTGTATTTTTATGTAATGATTGTACTAGGTGGAATTAGAAAGCTAGATATAGAAGCTGTATCACCTAGAATATATAGAATTCTTCCAAGATTTATAAGAAAGAAAATAAGATAATTTAAAAAGGCTATGTATAATTAATAAAAATTTATTATACATAGCCTTTTATATTTGAAATTAAATTTTTATAATAGTATTTTAATACAATTATCTATAATTAATATTCTCCAAATTTAGAGTAATATATAAAAATTATAAATGTAATAGCTACAATAAATAATGTTTCAATTGAACTAAGTGGATGTAATACATTTTTTATAAATATGTTTAAAACTAAAAATGTTAATATTGATAGTAACACAAAAATAATTATATTTGTTATTGATAAATTTATATTAATTTCCTTTCTTACCTCATATAAGTTTATTGCTAGTGAAACAACTGATGTTATAAAAAGATTTAAGCTATAACCATAAACATTAATTTGAGGAATAGAAGTAAATATAAATAAACATATAAGTTCAAGTACTGCTATTATTAGAGAATTTCTAACTATTATTCCTTGTTTATTTAATCCATTTAAAATTCCAAACATAGTAGAGGACGTGAAAAATATTGGTGCTGATAATGATGCTATAAATATATAAGAACCAAGATCGTTCCTTCCATAAAATAAATTACCAAGTTCATAAGGAACAAGTGAGCAAATTACGGTAGTAGATAAACCTAATAAAAATGCTATTTTCATAACTTTTTTTATTCTTAATGAAGCTTCGTATGTGTTTCCTTTACTTAATGTTTGAGATAAGTCTGGAATAAGTAATGTATTAATAGAGCCTACTACAATAAGTGGTATACCTATTAAAGTAACTGCCATACCTGTATATTTTCCAATTAAAGCTAATGCTTCAGGGTAAGAAAAACCAGCTGCCATAAGTCTTCTTGGAACTAATAAAGTTGACATTGTAGCAAATATATTATTTAAAAAACCATTTAAGCATAATGGTATAGAAATAACTAATACATTAAAAAGAAGTTGTGCTCTTCCATCAGCTTTAAATCTAGGTTTTGGAAGCTTAGACACACATCTTCTATAATATATAAATAGTAAAATTAAACTTTGAAGTTCTCCAATAGCTAATGATACATAAGCTAATGTAACTAAAGTTGATAAGTTATTAGAAGCAAATGAATATACTAATAAAGTTATTGTAACAATCCTCATAGCTTTTTCAAAAATATCAACAATTGCTGGCACAATAATTTTAGAAACTCCTAAAAAATATCCTTTTAAAATATTACTTAAAGAAATAAAAACCATAGCAGGACAAGTTACCCTAATAGCATTTATTGTTCTAGGGTCATTTATACCATATTTACCTATGTAAGGAGCTAATAAAAATACTACTATTCCTATCAATAAAGACCATACAATATTAAATACAGCAACTGTATTTATAGTTTTAGTCAAGTTATTAGTTTGGGATTTTTCGTAGTAAACTGCAGAAACCTTAGAAAGAGCTGCCACTACTCCAGCAGTCATAAGACATATAAATAAATTGTATACTGGCATTATTATATTATAAAGACCAATTCCTTCTGCTCCTAATATTTTTGATAAATATATAGAGAAGGCAAATCCCAATAGACCTGTCGTTATATTTGATGTTGTTAATAAAAAAGAGTTCTTAAAAAAATTATCTTTCTCCAAAAGCAAATCCCCCTTTATATAAGCTAAATAATATTAAATATATGCACCTAACATATTAAATATTTTATTTAAAGTATTTAAATAATAGGAATATTATATATGTTATATAAAATATAAATTTAATAAGGTAAAGAGGGGTGGGGGTTAATTGTGCTTAGGTTTTTAAAGTTCTTTATAAGTTCAGTAATTATAGTTACTTTAGCACTAGGGATATACAAGTATTCTAATAAGCATACTATGGATATTTTAATGGAAGATATAAAAATAGATTTATTTATTAAAGGCTTTGAAGAAGCTGTTGCTATTACAAATGGTGAAAAAAATGAATTATATATAGCTTATGATGATGAAATAGTAAAAGTGGATAATCAAAATAAAGTAAAAAGAGTAATTAAAGATTTTACTTTTAATATTGATGATTTAATTTATAAGGATGGGATAATATATATATTATCAAAAGAAAACTTAATTTCTATAGATAAAGAAGGAAATAAAAAGATACTTAAAAATAACCTTTTATATGAAGGTGAAAATATAGATAGGAATTTATTAATAAAAGAAGATAGTTTATTAATATCAATTGGAGCTGCTACAAATTCTGGAATAGCAGAAAAGAATGGAGTTAAAGATATATCACCTTTAAATTTACTTTTAAATGGTATAAATTATGGGAAAATAAAAACAGGAGCTTTTAAAAATTATGGTGAAGTTACAAAAAATAATGAAGTTATATTAGGAGAAGAAATAGGAAATGCATCTATAATAGAAGTTAATTTAAAAACATTATCAACAAAATTATTTGCATCTGGAATAAGAAACGTAGAAGCTTATGATATTAATAGTAAGGGTGAAATTTATGGTATAGTAGGTGGAATTGAAAACAAAGGTGAGAGACCTGTAATTAGAGATTCAGATTATATATATAATATTAAAAAGGGACTATGGTATGGGTGGCCAGATTTTAGTGGTGGAAATCCAATATCTTCACCGAGATTTACAGATTCAGAAAAAATAAGCGAATTAATAAAGGATCCACCTGAAAAACGTGGACAAACTCCTTATTATGAGTATAACGATATAAATTCATTAAAAGAATTGGCCATAGATAAAAATGGAGTAATACTTAATAAAGATGACATTATATTGTATGATAAAAAACAAAAAGTTTTATATGGATTAACTAAAAAAAATGGATTAAGAAAAATTATTAAATTAGATAATGAAAGTGATATTAATGATTTAATAATAGTTAATGATTCGTGCTTTTTATTAGATAGTAAAAATGGATATATTTATAGAATTTATAAAGGTAATTCAATTATAGATGGAAATATACCTAAAATTGTTATAGTAATGATTTTAATAACAATGATATTTATTTTAGGTTATTCAGTAATTAGATTCAAAAAGAATAATTTTTCAAATAAAAAGTAGTTAACAGTTTTGTTAACTACCTTTTATTTATATACAAAATTTTAATATTGTATGTTTACAATTAAATAAATATTTATATTTATTTTTATCTTTGATATAGAGTTAAATAAATGATAATATATAGATAAGTTATGGGTAGAGGGGGGTTTTTATGAAAAAAACTATAATTTTAAATCTTGAAGATATAAAAATTGAAGGGGATATTTTGGATGTATCTTGTGAAAACTCTGGTATAGTATGTAGCTTGTCTGTTGATGCAAAAGATGAAGTAGCATTAGATAGTGAATGTGATGATGTAAATGTTATAAAAAATAAAAAGTATGATGCATGTACATTTTTCTTTAATTTAAGTTCTCTATGGACATTAAATAAAAAAGAATCATTAATAAATGAAGTATCAGAATTATTAAAAGAACATGGAGAAATATATATATGGGATATAAATAAAAATGTAGGTGAGCTTGTAGATAGTAAGCTAAGAGTTTTATTACCAAATGGAAATATTGATGAATATAATATAAAAAACAATAATATTTTTTCTTCATCAAATTATGAAGAAACAAAAAGTATACTTGAAAAAACTTTTAAAATACAAGAAACTAAAGTTTGGGAGGATGTATACTTTATTAAGGGAGCAAAAATTTAAACTTTAGAGAGGAAGAATTTTATGAAAATATTACTTACAGCTATAAATTCAAAATTCATTCATAGTAATCTAGCTGTTAGATACTTAAAGGCATTTACTAAAGATATGGATGCAGAATGTAAAATAAGAGAATTTTCTATAAATGATAGAGAAGAGAGAGTATTAGAAGAAATTATAAAAGAAAAGCCAAATGTAGTATGTTTTTCAACATACATATGGAATGTTGAAATGGTAAAAAGGCTTTCAGACCTTATAAAACAAGTTGATTCTAATATAGAGATATTATATGGTGGACCAGAAGTATCATATGATAGCATGGTAATACTAGAAGAAATTTCTGGTGACTATATAATAGAAGGAGAAGGCGAAAAAACCTTTAGAGAATTTGTAGAATATAAGCTTGGTATAAAAGATATTGAATCAATAAGAGGTTTATTTTATAAAAAGAATGGAAAAGTTAATTTCAATGGTAGTAGACCACTTATGTCTATGGATGAATTAGTATTTCCTTATGAAGATGATGAAGATTTAAATAATAAAATTGTATATTATGAAGCATCAAGAGGATGTCCTTTTAATTGCAAATACTGTTTATCATCTACCATACATGGAGTAAGATTTCATAAAATTGATAGAGTTATAGAAGAACTAAATTATTTTATAGAGAAGAAAGTTAAATTAGTTAAATTTGTAGATAGAACATTTAATTGTAATCATAAATTTTCAATGGCTATATGGAAGTTTTTGATAGAAAGCAATACAGAAACTCAATTCCACTTTGAAATATCAGCAGATATTTTAAAAAATGAAGAAATTGAATTATTAAGGGAAGCACCAGAGGGAAGATTTCAATTTGAAGTTGGTGTACAAACAACAAATGATGAAGTTTTATCTAATATAAATAGATTTGTTAATTTTTCCGATATTAAAGAAAAGGTTGTAGAGTTACTTTCAATAAGAAACATTAAACAACATCTTGATCTTATTGCAGGACTTCCAGGAGAAGATTATGATTCATTTAGAAAATCATTTAATGATGTTCATTCAATACATCCAGAAGAAATACAATTAGGATTTTTAAAACTGTTAAAAGGATCTTCTATGAGAGAAGAAAGTGATAAGTATAATATGAAATATTCACCATATCCTCCGTACGAAATATTAAGTACAAACAAAATAAGTTATTTTGAACTTATAGATTTAAAGAAAGTTGAGCATATGGTTGATAAGTATTACAATAGCCAAAAATTCAATAATATATTAAATTATTTTTATCCTAAATTTAAAGAACCTTTTGAATTGTTTCATGAATTAGCTATGTTTTATGATAAAAAGGGTTACTTTAATAGAAGCATAGGAAGTAATGAATACTATAAGTTATTTTTAGATTTTAATGAAGAAGTATTAAAGGAAAATAATTTCATTTTAAGAGAAATAATAAGATACGATTATTTATTGCATAATAAGAGAAGAGGTATACCAGATTACATTAAAAGCAATATAACTAAAGAAGAAGAAAGAAAAATAAAGGATGAATTAAGAGAAGAATATTCATTTAGAGATTATAGTGTAGAAAAATTCTATATAGATATAATTAAATTTATAGAAGAGGATAAAATATTAGAGTCAGAAGTTTACGCACTTTTAGATAATGATAAAAATTTTATTATGTTAAACAATTAATTAATGTATAGTTAACAAAAAATGTAGAAAATGTATACATATTAAATTAGAGTTTATAAAATTAACATGTAATTAATATTTATATGGACAAATATCAATAAATTTATTGAAATTATCCGTAAAAAGTGTATAATTAAAAATATGAATAAAAAGTAATTAATACTATATAAAGTATTAATTCATATATTATTACACATTTAAGTGCAAAGGTGGTGAGATTTTGGCATTAGAAGCAATTAAAGAGATTAAGAGAGTAGAAGCAGAAGCGGAAGCATTGATAAAGTCTGCAAACGCCGAAGCAAAAGATATCGTTCAAAAAGCTACCATAGAAGCTACTGAAAGTTACAATAGAGTTTTAGAAGGGGCTAAGAACAAGTGCAATAGTATAATGAATGATGCTGTTGAAGCAGGCAATAAACAAGCTGAACCTATATTAAACAAGGGAAAGCAAGAAGCCAAAGATATCTATGACATTAAAGAAGATAAAAAAAATAATGCTGTAAAATTAGTGATTGAGAGGATTGTGAAGATTCATGGCAATAGTTA
>NZ_JAUNLM010000035.1:0-8658 GCF_030532265.1 Clostridium sp.
TTATTTTAAATATATTCTCTAAATCTATCTGGTATTTCACCAACGAATCTCTTGTTACTTAATGCAAGATACCAGAAGCCTATAAAGGAGAATATAACTCCAAGTATACTTCCAAGAACTCCAACATCAAAGTTTCTAAAGACTCTGTATAAAACTATTATAGGTACAATCCATCCTATAAATGGTATAAATGATAACAATACATACCAGTAAGAAAGTCCTGCTAAATGATATAGCTTAAACATATTAAATACTGGAATAAACATAAGCCATGGATTGCTAAGATTGGCTTTCTTAGCCATTACATAAAGGGGATATATTTCAATTAAATATACCACAGCATATAAAATAATACCAAAAGTAGTTGATCCTGTTTCATAAAGCATGTTATAAACATTTGTATACATAATATGAATCCACTCCTTTCATTATACTATTATTTTTCTTTAAATCATTCTATTTTATACAAGTAAATTCTTCTAGCTCTCTTTAAATTCTTCTAATTTCCTTTAATATTTTAAGTATAAAACTTCTTAATTTAAAATTTAATATTATATATAGTTTAAATCTTTTACTTACTTTGCTACTTTGTTTATTTAAGTTTTATTTTTAAAATCTTACTTAAATTAATCATCATGTTTACTTATTTCTGTCATAAGATTATTGATTTCATCTCTTTGAGCTTTATTTGGTGAATTTACGTCTATCATTTCAATAACTTCTTCTGCTTCATCATATTTATTTTTTGCAATTAAATCCTTTGCCTTTTTTATATATCCATTTACATCTTTAGTTTTATCAATTTGAAAAGCTAATTCATGTTTTAAATTATCTATATCATCTTTAATTTTATAATCTTTATATTCTACTGGAATCTCATTTAATTCTTTTACAGCATCTTTATATTCACCAGCATTATAATGAGCTAATGCACCTTCATAATTACTTACTATATCCATTAATTGTTTTGCTTCTCTGTTTGAGCTATCTTGGTCAATTACATTTTCAAGTGCACTTTCTGCCTTGTTATATTCTTTATTATTTATAAAGTCCTTTGCTGCATCAATGTTTTTTGATATAGAATTATTGTTACATCCTACAAGAGAAATCGCTAATGTACAAATAAAAGCTGAACCTAATAATAGTCTTATTATATTTTTCATTTTTATCACTCCTTTAGTTTTATAATTAACTAAATAATTCACGATTAAATTCTCTTATCATCTCTTTATTTCCATAATTAATTTTTATTTTATCTATACTTATTTCATCATTTCCTATGTTATAATCATCATCTTCTAAAGGCTTAGAAGCTAAAACATATCCATCAATAATATCGTTTACCGCTGATACATCTGCAATTGTATCTCTCTCATAAAATCCACCAGTTATTTCATCAATATTAATTGTAAGCATTGAATCTAAAGCTTCATTTAAGCTTTCTATATCCATAATTTTATAACATTTAATTATTAAATATAATGCAGTGTTTAACCTCTTACAATCTACATAAGGAAGTGATTCTATCTGTTCTTCACTTAAAATAACACCATAATTTAATATTCCTTCTATTATTTTAACTCCTTGAAGACTTGTAACTTCTTTATATTTTATTTGTTTTATTAATTTTTCCTTATCAGCTGGATTAATGTTTCTATTTATAATAATTATTTGTTTTAATAAATCATTTATTTGAAATTTTTTCATTCTTTTTCCCCATTTCTAATATTTTTATTTTATAAAAAAATTTTATCAATAATTTGTATCATAATAATTAATCAGTAATTATTTTTCTGTGAACCAAATAAAACCTATTGTTAAATAATATTTTGTTAATTTGTAAAAATATTAAATATTACTACAAATTCTTCTCTTTTCTTTAAAATAATACCTATTAATTTATAAACAAAAAACATGCATATCTAACCTAAATGGAGGATATACATGTCTTTTTTTAAATTAATTTATAATTTTCCTATACGTCCCTCAATTATTTCTTGTATAATTTGAACTTCTTTTGTTGTTATGACCAAATTATATTCTTTTCCTATTTCATAGAAGCTATCTTCTATAATTTTTATTATTCTTTTGTTATTTTTAATATAATCCTTTAATTCATCTTCCTTGCAATCTATTCCCTTATTAATCATAAGTCTTTCAATCATTATACTCATATGAATATAAAGAAGCATTCTAAGTTCTGGAGTAAAGTTTTTCTTTAACTTCTTTTCCATAGATGTAACAATAGTTTCAACTTCATTTATTGTTTTTTGTGGATTTAAAATAGTTAATTTACTTATTATATTTTCAAATGAAAAATGTTTTGCTAAGTCTTTTCTTATTATTTGAACTTTATCTTTATCTATATTTTCAATAAGAGCCTTATTTATCTTTTCATAACTTTTAATTTTCATTAAATCATTTAATAAAATACATTCAATTCCTTCAATTTTCAAATCTGTTGTACTTATTATAAGCTTAACATCATAATCATTAAAAATTTCATCATCTAAGCCTTTATTAGCAAGTCTTCCATACTCATAAGGTATTATATTTATTTCTTTATCATCAATACATCTTGATAAAAGTTCTTTTATTTTTACAGAAGTTCCAATACCAGATACACAAGTTGTAAGAATTGCTCTTTCTTTCTTTTTACCCTTAACAAGCTTATATTTAAAATTATTTTCTTCTTCAAGTAATTTAATAATAGAATTTAAATCAGAACCTTCATTAATTTTCTTAGATATATCTATAATAAAATCAGTAGTTATATTTTTTATAATTAATGTATGTCCCTTTACTATGCTTTCAATTTCATCACTAATTTCAAGCAATTCTTCCATATCAACTAATATAATATTATCTCCAAAAGTACAAACTGAATTTAAATATCCTTTTATAGTCTTAATTTTATCTTCTATTTTAGTATCTAATGAAAAATCAAAAGGAGTTATTAAAAATTCTCCAAAATATTTATTTACAACACTTGATAGACTTCTAGCAGTAGACTCCCCATGTGCCATAAGTATAATATTTGTTTTTAAATCTTTATTATCTGTTATTGTAAATATGTAAATTGAAAAAAAGAAATCTATAATAAAACTATTTTTATAATTTATTAAACTTGATAATTCTTTTATTATGTAATCTGAAATTATATTTTCTTTCCAGAAAATTTTATTTTTTATTTCTCTTATTCTTGTTTTATTATAGTCATCAAAAAATTCATCAATTTCAGTGTACTTATTAAAAAATAATAATATTTTACTTACTGCATTAACTGCATTTTTATAATACTTAAATCCATATAACTTACTACTTTTATCAATAGCAACCTTTACACTTTCATTATAATTATTTCTCAAAATTTCATCATTAAAATCAAAATCCTTATAAACTATAATGCTAAGTATTTTATTTACACATAATCTTACTTCTTTTTTTAAATAATCTATAGTTATATTTCTTTTGTCATATTCAATTAAAAAACTTTTTAATTTTAAAATTTCTTCTATAACATCTTTATAAGTATAACAAGATTTCTCCTTTTTGCCTTCGATTATATCCTTTTCCTCTTTATACTTATCCATAACACCTTTATGAATAAAATAAACAGGTCTACTTTTTCTTTTTATAACTTTCCCTTCATCTACTAAAACGTTTAAATAGTGACTAACAGAATTTCTTTTTAAATTTAGCTTCTCTGCAATTTCTGTTGTTTCTATGCCCAAAAAATCTTCTCTATCTATTAATCTTGAAGTTAAATCTTCCAAACACCTTTCGACTCTGTCCTTATTTTTCAAAATATTCTCTCCCCTAGTTAATTTAATCCTTTTCATTAGGATTATATCACCAATTTTAGTTGTTTTTCAAATTATTAACTAAATATATTGTAAAATATAAAAATAAACTAATATAAAAGCTCTATAATAAAATAAATACTTTAAATAAACTCTTTTAGTTTACCTTAAAAATTTTTACAAATATATTTTTATTTAAGTATATTTTTCTTATCTTATACAAACTTTCATAATAAATAAGTTCATTAAATAATAAAACCAGCAGAAATTTAAATTCTACTGGTTAGTTTTCTTAATAAATATATTTAATTAAACTACATATTAAATTTAAGTTTCACTTATTTATATTATTTTAAAATAATACCTTAGATGTTTCCTAAAGCTTTTTTATATTTTATATACTTCCTAAAGTTTCTTTTCTATTTTTCCAATCTGGCATAACATCTTCTAAAACTTCATAAAAATCTTTACTATGGTTTGCATGAACTAAATGTGCAAGCTCATGTGCCATAACAAACTCAATACATTCAATATTTCTTGTAATAAGTTCACTATTTAAAGTGATTATTCTATCATTTGGATTACAAGAACCCCATCTTCTTTTCATTTTTCTTGATTTTATTTCAACATGCTTTATATTATATCTCTTAAATTTTTTAAACGTTTCCCTATAAACTTTTAAAAATATCTCATTAATTTTATCCTTATACCATCTATTTAATGCTAAATTTATTTTATGTAAATTATCCTTATCTTTTAAGAATACATAAATTTCATCTTTCCCTAACTTTACATATTCCTTATTACTTTTAACACCCTTAATTTTATATATGTTTCCTAAATATATTATATTATCATCTTTAAGCAACTTTTCTTTTTTTACTTTAAGCTTTTTTCTTTCCTCAAACTCATCTATATGTTTTAAAATCCAATCCATCTTCCTTTTAAGAAAATCTATAATATATTCTTCATCAACTTTATTATTGGCTGTTACAGTTATCTCTCCTGAATCTTTAACTCTTAAATTTATATTTTTAACATTTTTTCTTATAAGAGTTACTTCTATCTCCTTCTCATTTTTATTTATTTTTAATTTTTTCATAGCTTTCGCTCCCAATTTTTATACTATATATTTAAATAATTTTAAAACCATAATTAATGCTACTTTAAAAATTGATTTAAAATAAAACCTTACACTTTCTATTTTATAATATAATTTTTAATAATAATTATCAAACGAAAATAAATATTAAAAAAGAGGTTAGCTTTAAATTTCTCTAAAAGCTCCCCTCTTTCTTCTTTTTCCTTTATAATCCTATAATTGTTTATAAATTACTTTACTTATACATAATTACTAATTGATTTTTCATATAAAAATAAAGTTATAATTTTTTCTAGCCTTATTTATTAGCTTTTTCATAATCTTTTATAAATTTTTCAATTCCAGCATCAGTTAAAGGATGCTTTGTCATACTTACTATAATCTTATAAGGTATTGTTGCTATATCTGCACCTGCCATAGCTGAATCCAAAACATGCATTGGATTTCTTATACTAGCTGCTATAATTTCTGTTTCTATTCCATGAAGTGCAAACATTTCTGATATTTGCCTTACAATTTCAATTCCTGGATTTCCTATATCATCAAGTCTTCCAATGAATGGACTTACAAAACTAGCTCCAGCTCTTGCTGCAAGTAATGCTTGAAGTGGTGAAAATATTAAAGTTACATTTGTTTTAATTCCTTCTTTTGAAAGAATTGAAACAGCTTTAAGACCTTCTTCACACATAGGAATTTTAATTACTATGTTTTTGTGAATTTTTGAAAGCTCTCTAGCTTCTTTTACCATTTCATCACCATTAAGGCTCATAACTTCAGCACTTATAGGACCATCTACAATGCTACAAATTTCTTCTACAACATCTTTAATATCTCTTCCTTCTTTTGCTATTAAAGATGGATTTGTAGTTACTCCAGATAAAATTCCAAGCTTACTAGCTTCTCTTATTTCCTCTACATTTGCAGTATCTATAAATATCTTCAAAAAACTCACTCCCCTTTATATACTTATACTTCTATTTTAAATTATTACAGTTTTATTATAAGTATTAATTATAAAAATTAACAAAAATTTACTATACTTTATTTTATATTTATAATTAAACCTTCATTTATCAGTACTCTAAAAATACAGTTGTTAAGCTTAAATCCTTATCTTCTAAATTATTTGATCCATAGTTACATCTAATAAAATCACTATCAATTGACTTACTATAAATAATTCCTTTACTAAAGTTTTCTCCAGAATCCTTTGAAAAACATTCAATTAACTTTCCATATTCAACCCATTGAATATATAAGCTATCCCCTTCCCTAATTATTTGAGGAAATGTACACTCAACACACTCATTAACAACCTTAATATTTTTATTAACTATTTTTCCTTCAAAAATATTAACCTTTAAGCACATACAATAATATTTGCTATCATTATTTTCAGAATATGTTACAAAAAAATTATTCTCATTATCTTTTGCTAAAGATAAATACACTTTTTGTTTATTTGTACTTGTAAGTTGAATTGGATTTCCCCACACTTTACTTTTTAAATCATAACAAGACACAAAAATTTCTTCTAATTGGTCTACAATTTTAAAATAAAATACATACATCATATCTTTAGTAAACTCAACACAAAAATTACTTAAAATAATACATTCAATTTTATCTATTTCTTGTTTTACTATTTTATCTCCAACCTTGTTATAATGTATCAATCTAAAAAAATTTCCATCATAAGCATCCATTGAATAATAAATAATATGACTTTCATCATTTATATTTTTTATATAAGGAAATTTTATTAAAGTTTTATATTTATCATAATTATAAAAAGATACTTTTGATTTAATATTGTTAAGTTCATTAAAATATAAAATTTTACCTTCTTTATTATTTATAATTCCATAAATATTATCTTTATTATCTATATCAAACCATACATCAACAAAGCTTAAATCTTCATTTGTAATTTTCTCATTACAAATATTTTTTTCATCATCATAAACACTAAAACTTCCATTACTATAATTTATTGAATATATACTTCCATCTGACTTTTTTAAAATTGTTTCATATTCCCTTACAAAAGACATATGCTCACTCCTAAAAGTTATTTTTATGAAATATATATTCTATTTTGGTTATTCTTATGAATTACAACTAATTTTAATCTTCTTTAAATAATTTAATATACTTTATAAAAATTTCTGTAAACATATAAGACAATTTTCATAGTATATAAGTAGGTAAATCAAATTTACAAAAAATAGTTTTAACAATTCAATAAAATATAAAAAATTGATAGACAACTGATAAAATTTTAAGGAGGATTTCAAATTATGTCCGATTATAGATATTGTAAAGATAAAGATTCTTATTTTGAAGATAGATTAAACCATAATGATAGATTAAACTGTAATGATAGATTAAATCATGAGGAAAAAGAAAATTGTTCTGAAAGGCCTGAAAGATGTTGCCAAGCTACAACTTGCAACCCATTTAAACCAAATTGCAAATCAAATTGTTGTTCTGGATTACCAAAGGTTACACCAGATTTAAGTTCAGTTTTTAGTGTACCAATATTAGCTGATAAAATATTTGATTGTATGAAGTTAGAAATTCCTTTCCCTGGACTTCTTGAAAATTTAGAATTTACTATAACTTCTCAACCACCACAAAATGGCGCATATGCAGCTGGTACTGATGTATGTGTTGATAGAGTATCATTTAGTTATGATGCAATAGGGGCTGTAGTTACTAATAATATTTTAGAAGGTAACATTACAATATGTTCAGAACAAGTTGATGCAACAGCTATTAATCCAACAACAATAAATGGTACAACTATAGCAAATGATTTTTCTATTACAACTGGAAATATTCCTTGTTGTCATAGCTGTCATCATCATAATAATAAAAACGGAACTAATTGTAGAGTATTAGAAAGAGGTCTTAATTTCTATATTAGTAATTTAGTTATAACTGTAACTGGTAGAGCTGGTTGCATACCATTTACTGCTGAATCTGCTCCTCAAAGCGGACTATTAACTACAGTTTTAGGATTACCTTCTGAATTTAATTTCTTTGGTAGAATATGCTTACCTCATTTAAATTCTGGAATACCATTAAGAGAAAACTTTAGAGAATGTTTATCTATAGAATGTATAGAACCAACAAATCAATTACAAGAAACAGAAGACGACTTTACTTTTAATGCAACTGTAGAATCATCTCTTTTAATAATAAAATCTTTATATGCTTTAATTCAAGAAAACTTATCAGTATTAGCTATTAATACTCCTAGAGAGCATTGCTGTAATAATTCTGGATTAATGAAACCTCATAAATAAACAATTATAATATGCGTAGGCTTTATGCCTACGTTTATTTTTACTTATTCGTCAATATTTTTCTTTAAAATTAAATTTATTCGTAAACAATTTAAGCTATCTCCATAATATAAAAGTAAGGAATTTAATTTATAAAATTATTTTATTTAAGGAGGAACTTTTTATGTCCGATTGTAAATATCCTGAAGATAATATGTCATACTTCGAAAATGACTTAAATTGCTATGAAGAAAAACCTCATAATGATGATAGTTGTAATCATGAAGATAATTGCCACCATGAAGATCATCATTGTGATGAAATAAAATGCTGCACTGACTGTGCTCCATTTAAACCAAATTGTAAACCTGAATGTTGTTCTGGATTACCTAAAGTAGTGCCAGATTTAAATAATGTTAAGGCAGTACCAGTTCTTACAAATAGAATATTTGATTGCATAAAA
>NZ_JAUNLM010000035.1:8758-14496 GCF_030532265.1 Clostridium sp.
GCTAATATAGAAACTTCATTATTAATAAAGAAAACTATATATGCTTTAGCTGAAGAAAAACTATCAGTTTTAACTATTCCAACTCCAAGAAACCAACAATGTCATAAACAAGACCATGACAACCCATGCAATCCTTGCTCATATGATAGAGACTAAGTTTGTTAAACAAATTTAATATTGTTTGCAAAATAAACGTAGGTATATATATACCTACGTTTATTTTATATTTAACTTATAATTTTATCTCTAATATAATCTACATCAAACATATCAGGAAATTTTTTCACTTCAAAAAGCACATCATATCCACTATAATTACATCTCTTTGGTGCATTTAAAAATACTTCAGTAATTTCATTTTGGTACTCATAAGCCATATTTTTATCTTCTTTTATTATACTTATTATTTTATTGTATATTTCTTTAAAATCATTATCCTCTAAATCAAAAAAGTGATTATTAAAGCAATTAAGTAAATACTTAAAATGTGCCTCACGAGCCTTCTCATAAAAAGAAGAATATATAGCTATACTCTTAGCTTTTTTTCTTATATCGCACCTTTTTAATATAAGTTCTAATACCTTTTCTTTAAAACTATCTTGAAGTATTTGAAAATCATCTAAATACTTATTGTATTTATATTCTTTAAAGCCTTCATCTTCTCCCTTTAATACTTCATTAATGGAATTTTTAAGGTCTATATAAGTTTTAATTTTATCATTATAAATTATATTTTTTATAATATTATTTTTAATTAGCTGTTCTTTATTTTTATCATCTAAACTTAAAACTTTAATACTTTTATTTATAAAATATTTTAAACTATTAACTGAGCTTTTTTCTATATTGTTAAAAGTTATATTATTTTTTATATTGAATTCTTTATCATTACATTTTATATTAACTAATTCATTATTTTGTGTAACAAATGCTTTACTATCTTTATTTTCTATTCTAAGCTCTTTATTGTTTTTATTTTCTATATTATATTTAAATATTGATATATTTTGAAGGTTATCTAAAAATATATCTTCTTTAAAATAAATAAAGCTGTCACTTCCAAAGTCTAAAATAATACATCCATTATTCATAAGCCCTTGTTGCAGTGATATAACTTTTATCATATTTTTCAAAAATAAATTTATATTATTATCATTAAGAGCTTTGCTGGGCTTTTCATCAATTACTATAACTTCACCTTCAATTTCTTTAAAGGATATATAATTTCTTTTTAAATATTTCTTTATTAAATTTTTTATACTTTCCTCTTTAAATATATATCCACTTTCTGTTTTTAAAGTAAATATATTAGTAAGTTCTACTTTATTGCAAACTTCTCCTGAAATTTTATTTGTTACTTTAAATTCCTCAAATATATATTTATTAAATTTATCGTTTTTAAATTTCAAATAATCTTTTGCCAAAATTTCTATATCTTTAATTTTTGTATTTTTATCTTTTATACTAGAACATAAATTTACTACATATTTCTTATCTTCTTTAAACTTACTACATATTTTTTCCAAAGCAAATTTTATTGTAATGTCATCTTCATTACCCTTTTTTAATGCCTTTAAAAAAATATCATCTTCATTAAAATACTCTTTAAGAGTTAAATTTTTAGAAAATACACTTTCATTATTTCCTTTTAAGAAACTATCAATTATAAATTTTTTATCTTTACTTATTTTAAATATTTTATAATTTTCTTCCCTAAAATAATAAGGTAAATCCTCTCTATTTAATAAAAGTTTATAAAACTTCTCCTTTTCTTCAAGAGATAACTTATAGTATATTGGGAATATTGTTTTTTCGTATACTGCTTCATTTATTCCATTAAAATTAAATATAAAGCTTTTAAATATTTTAAATAAGTTTTCATCATAATTTTCTATATTTTTATATTCTTCTAAAATATAAAATAACAATTCAAACCTTTTATTTTTTATAATACATGTTGAAAAATCTTTTAATAACTCATTTGTAAACTGTATTTCTTTAGTTAAATCACTAAACAAAATTTCTTCTATAAAATTAATATTTTTTATATTTCTATATATTATAGAATTTAAAATTTCCTTATTTTCTTTTATAACCTTTATATATTTTTCTCTATTGCCTTCTTCTATATAAAAAGTTATTATTTTTTCTACTATATTATTTTTTTCTTCTCTAGATAAAGAATCTCTAAAGTTATTTAAATAATTTTCAAGAGTTAAAGTTTTAAATGTATCAGTTCTATTTTGAAGACTTAAAATAAAATCAATATAATCTTTGTATATAACTTTACTATATTTACTTAAATCTTTTACTACGTGATTATACTTTGAATATATAAATCTTTTATCCCTTTCTTTACCTCTTAAAATCTTCTCTTCAAAAAGCTTAGTTAAAGCATCTCTTATATAAATGCTCTTATTGTAATATCCATCACAATATAATAAAAGCTCTTTCCAATCTATAATATCTTTCCTATAAGCTTTAACTAAAAGATTTCTATCTTTAAGGCTTATTCCATAAAGCTCTAACGAAACTTTATTTTTAGTAAGCCATCTACATACAGTTAATAGTGATTTTACATCATTATTTCTTTTATGAAATCCAAATATTATTTTTATAAGCTCTTTATTGTATTTAACTCTTTCTGAATATAATATTAAATTTAATATTTTATCTAAAGCTTTAACATTTGGTGCTTCTTTATATAATTTTACAAACTCTTTTGCAAAATCATCATCTATAAAATTAAGTTTTGCTTTTATTCCAAGTAATATAAAGCTTAATTCTCTATTATTTGAGCAAGTAATACTTAAATATTTTATAGCTCCTAAAGTGTTTTTAGTAACTAAACCTTTTGTATACATGTTTTTTACACACTCAACAATATCATTAGTTACAATTGCTTTATTTTTTATAAGTTCTTCACAAAATAAAGAAAGCTTTATATCATTTTTTGAAATTTCCTTACAGTTTTTTATAATCTTTAAATAAGTATCTATTGATATATCCATATCTATAATATAAGGAGCTTTTCTTGTAATATCTAATATATCATCAATATCATTCATGTTATTTACTATGCTTAAAAGTGTACTTTCACTTTTTCTATACTTTAATACATCAGTAAGCTTTATAATATTTTTTTCTATTCTTGACCCTTCACATTGAACGTAAAAGGAAAATTCTCTAACATCATAACCTGTGTATATAATTAATGTTTCCTTAAAATTATATTGACGCCTTAACTGTCTTGGAATATTTATAGATACTTTTATTCTTTTTTCATAAAGAGAATTTTCAATTATAACATCTATTATTTCATTATGCTTTACAGAAACTTTATTTATATTATAAAGTAAACCATCACTTTCATATTTAATCCAAAATTCCTTATGAAGTCCATTTTCTCTTTTATAAGTTAATACTCTATCAGTAAGTGATGTTCTTTCTCTATATCTTAATGCATCTTCTACACTAAAGCCATAAACCTTATTATCTAAGCTTTCCATATAAAGTCCTCCTAGTTACTTACTCTAGACTTTATAGCCTCTTCTAAATCTTTATTAGAAAATACCATATTAATTTCAATTTTTCTTTGATCTTTAGTATTTTCTATATCTTCTTTAGTGTAAGTTTTCTTATCTCTATCTTCTTTATTTGGATTAGTTTCAAACTCTGACATTCCAGAAGCTTTAAATTTCCCTCCAAACTCATTTTCAAGCTTACTATCCATTGGAACCATAGCATTTAAAAAGCTCATTGCACGTTCTGTTGAAAGTTTTCTGTTTTCTATTGTACTTCCTGCATAATCTGTATGACCAACAACTTCAATATATTCAATTTCATCTTTTATATTTTCAGAAGATAAAATATTATAAAAAATATTATTAAGCTGTTTTGCTAAATTTTGCCCGTCCTTTTTTAATACCCATTTATCTGTATCAAAAAATGTTTCTGTATTTAAAACCATCTTGCCTTCATTTCTATCAAAATACATAATATTTTCATCTACATTATTTTTGTCTAAATTATCTTGTATAGAATTATATATTTCTTCTCTCTTTTTTGATATATTGTCAACAAATAATGATGATATAGCCATTGAAATCATCATAAGAAAGAAAAATACAAGAGCAAAAACACTCATAATATCAACAAAAGATGGCCAGTAGGACTGTCCTTCTTCTCTGCTTCTATATTTTCTAGTTCTTATTTTCATAAAGAGGACCTCCTTTAATCATCATTTGCCACAGCAACCCACTCATTAGTTGCACGTACAAGCTCTCCAATAGTTTTTGTATTATAACTTAAACTATCTGTTGCTTCTTCTATACCTTTAATTGAAACTTGTAGCCTTTCTGCAATTTCATCTGATATATTTAAAAGCTCCTCTTTTATTATTCTTGAAACAACTTCTCCAATACCTTCTTTTAATGAATCTACATTATTTGCAAAATCTCCTATTGTTTCATTAACCCCTTCAAAAACATCTTTTAATTCATCAATATGCTCTTTTGAAATTTCATTATTTTGATCAATAGATTTAGAAATATTATAAATTCCTTCTGAAAGTTCTCTATAACTTCTACTTACTATTTCCTTATATGACCTTATTTCATCATTAACAACTTCAATAACTTCTTTTTGTCCATCCATTGATATATCTAATTTATTAAGAATCTCAGCTAAAACATCCATTTTATCTGAAAGCTTATTTATTGAAGTATTCATTATAAATTCTAGCTTTTCAGTTGTTATATTAAAATCATCAATTGAACCTTTAAATTTATCAATAGGTGCTTTAAAATTATCCACAGAATTATTAAGAGAACTTATTACAAGTTCTAAATCTTTAGTGTATATTGCTAGAACCTTTGCAGATTCAGTCATATCAACTGTATTTTTATTAATATTTTTAACAAGCTCATCAATACCTTCTTTAAATAAAACTCTAATTTCTTTAGTTAAATCAATCATTGAGCCTTTAATAACATCATTAAATCTTTCAAATTGAGTAACAAAACTAAAAGCATGCTCACTATATAAAATATTATCTAAGTAGTCTTCAAATTGGTCATAAAAACTTTCTTTTTCCTTTTTAGAAAGCTGAATTACGTAATTTAAAATTAAAGACATAATAACACCAAAAATACTTGTCCAGAATGCACTTGCCATTCCTTGAAGAGGTATTTCCATACGGCTTAAAAAAGCTTCCATTGAATTAACACCTGATTCCAAAACAGTATTTGTTGAATTAATTGAAACTGTAAGTCCTAAAAAAGTTCCAAGAAGACCTAAGGCTATTGATGAAGCTGGAAATAAATGAAGTGCTTTTTCATTTACCCCTAATCTATTACTTAAATGTTTTGCCATAAGTACTTCTGTATTTATGTTCTCAGTTCCCTTAGATGCACTTCTTTTAAACTCTTCTGAAATATTATAAAGAGTTTTATCTTCAAGCTTTCTTTCACCTGTTTCATCATTAATTATTGGTGAAGACTCAAAGTTACTTTTCAACTCACTATAATTTTTTTTAAGTTTCAAGCTTAAAATTATACCAGTTACCCCTAATGCTAAAATAATAAAAACAAATAAAAATCCTACGATTCCTTGACCAGTAAAAGAATTTATTAATTCTCCTAAAACTCCCAAGTTAAACCCTCCACAAAACTTAATATTACTGTATTTTTATTATTTCTTAAGTTAAAATATGCTACTTTAAAATATTAAAATTATAT
>NZ_JAUNLM010000035.1:14596-22717 GCF_030532265.1 Clostridium sp.
TTAATTATTTTGACTTCTCATAAACTTCATATCCACAATCTTTTAATGCATCTTCTATTCCTTCTACATTTTTGTTTTGTGTTCTAATTTTCTTGATACTGTTATCATTATAAACTAATGTAAACTCTGCATAGTCAATAGTACGAGCTATTGTTATATACTCTACACCTTCTGTATCTTGAAGCTTAAGCATCTTACCAATTTTTTTATCACTTACATAAAATCCTCTGTCATTAATAATCATAAGTGATATGTATATTATAAGTACGAAGTATAAATTTTCTTCTTTTAAATATGCTATAAGAAATAACCCAACTTGTATAGCTAAAAGTAAAACTATAAAGTTAAAATTAATTCTTCTAATTTTTAATCCTTTTTTTAAAAGGTCAACAAATTCCGCACTATTTTTCTTTAAGTATATTCCATTTTTCATAAAAGCGATAAAAAGAAAACAATTAAATATTGTAAGCACTGTAATTAAGCATATATTAAAGATTTCCAAATAAACTTCCTCCTTTGTTAATTTATTTTATAACTTTATAATGTCCTAAATTTTATATTATAATCTTACATTATTTTATTATTAATTTACTTGTAAACAATTATATCAACTATTTCTAAAGATATTCTTAAATTTAACTATATAAAAACTTATTTTATACATAAAATTTTAGCAGCATCACTTTTATGTAATACTGCCATTTAATTTTGTATATAATGAACTTCATAATTATGGTCTCTTAATTTTTTTATAAGTCCATTTGTGTTACGACATCTTAAAGATAATTTCTTTTCACTTTTATCTTTATAACAAAGTTTCATCTTACAATAGTCCTTATTAAACTCTGCTTCAATATAATTAATATTTTCTGTATTATTTATTTTATATAAAGTTCCAATTCTATTTTTAGATACATAAAAATATTGATTATTTAAAGCTAATATCATTGCATAAAAAGAACCTACAAACATTATAAATTTAATATCTCCTACTATTAATGAACATATAACCATGATTTGAATAGAGACTATCATAATTATTATTGAATAATAAGAAATTTTATAATTATTTTTCTCTCTTCCATTTTTTAAATTTAAATCTACAATATTATATTCATAACCTTTTAATTCTTTTTTACTTTTTATTGTTTTTATAATAAGTATTATATTTATTATAAAGAAAACAACACCTAGAAAAACTCCAAAATAATCCAAAGTTATCCCCCTTTTTCTTTTAGTAGTTAAAGCTATTTTGTTATATTTTTTGTAAAGTTATAATAATTACATAAATTATACCATTTTTTTCTTGTCTAACCAATTATTAATGATATTATTAATTTCTCTATTTAAATAAATATTAAATTATAGTGTTCCATTTAAATACATTTTATTATATATTTTACTAATATCCCATTCTATGTGTTATAATTATATAGTAAAATTTCAAAGGAGGTTGAGACTTAATGAAAGGTTTTGCAATGAAAAAAATAGGAGAAATTGGTTGGGTAGAAAAGGAAGTTCCTTCTCTAGGTGCAAAGGATGCACTTGTTAGACCTACTGCCCTTTCACCATGTACATCAGATGTTCATACAGTATGGGCTGGTGCAATTGGTGATCGTAAAGATATGATTTTAGGACATGAAGCTGTTGGTATTGTAGAAGCTGTTGGAAGTGAAGTAAAGGATTTTAAACCTGGAGATAGAGTTGTTGTTCCTGCTATTACACCAGATTGGGATTCTTTAGAAGCTCAAGCTGGTTATGCTATGCATTCTGGTGGAATGTTATCTGGTTGGAAATTCTCAAATTTTAAAGATGGGGTATTTGCAGAATATTTTCATGTAAATGATGCTGATGGAAATATGGCTATTCTTCCAGAATCCATTGATGATGCATCTGGAGTTATGCTTTGTGATATGATGCCTACAGGATTCCATGGTGTTGAACTTGCAGATGTTCAATTTGGAGATAAAGTACTTGTTATAGGAATTGGTCCAGTTGGACTTATGTCAGTAGCTGGTGCAGCAATTAGAGGTGCTTCTGAAATTTATGCTGTTGGAAGTAGACCAAACTGTATTGAAATTGCTAAAGATTATGGAGCTACACACATAATTAATTATAAAAATGGTTCAATTGAAGATCAAGTTATGAAACTAACAAATGGAAAAGGTGTTGATAAAGTTATTATTGCCGGTGGAGATGTAGATACTTTCAGCACAGCTATTAAAGTACTTAAACCTGGTGGAAAAATTGGAAATGTAAATTATCTTGGTGAAGGTGATTATGTAAAAATCCCACGTGTTGAATGGGGATGCGGAATGGCACATAAGCAAATTTCTGCTGGATTAATGCCTGGAGGACGTCTACGTATGGAAAAACTTATTTCCTTAATTGAAACAAAACGTGTAGATCCTTCTAAATTAATAACACATCGCTTCACTGGATTTGATAAAATAGAGGAAGCTCTTCTTTTAATGAAGGACAAGCCAAAAAATTTAATTAAACCAGTTGTTTTTATTGAATAATAAAAATTAATAAAAAAGTATAGATTTTTATTTAAATCTATACTTTTTTCTTATTTAACTTTTATTGAACTAAATTATAATTTAAGAACCTCCTTAACTTGTTCTAAAAGCTTATCACCACCAAGTTGTCTATAACCTTGTGATTCAATTAATGCAAATGGAGTATCAAAATTCTTTGCATGATTTTTTAAATAATCAAATCTATGCCTAACTTGAGGTGCTATCATTGCAATATCATATCCATTTTTTATTTCATCTTCAAATTCTTGAGTGCTAACTGCTGATACTACCATTTTAATTCCTTCTTTATCAGCTGCCTTTTTTAATTCATTAACTGCAATTGCACTTGTTATTCCTTGAGAACAAACAAATAAAACCTTTAACATTTTTAATTAATTTCCCCCTTAAAATTTATTAATTAAATAGGGTTATATGAACTATCTGAATATGTCTTTATTTTATAAAAATCAATTATGCCTTCTATTAAATTTTTAGCTTCTATTGCTGTCATTAAATGGTCTTGAGCATGTACCATTAAAATTGTTACTTCTATATTATTACCTGCTGCTTCTTCCTGAATAATTTTATGTTCAATTGAATTAGCCTTTAAAAGTAACTCGTCAGACTTCTTAAGAAGCTTTTCTGCTTTATCAAATCTTTCAACCTTAGCTTCATTTAAAGCTTCATAAGCTAAAGCTTTAGCTTCTCCAGCATTATATATTATATCAAGCATTACTTGTTTCATATTTAGATTACTCATAAAACAATCACCCCTATTTAAACTTTATTTATTATTATATTTAAATTTTTTATTAACCTACTCCATTTAATAATTTTTATTATTTATAAATCTAATCTCATTAATATTTATGGAAATATAAGGTAAAATATTATATATAATTTATTTTTCTAATTTAATTTTAGTTTTTAAATTTTATATTTTAATATAGGATTTTGTTTCACTTAATTTATACTTCAAATGATTATTAATATTAAACATTTTCTCTAATTTACAACATAAATTTATGTAAAAGAAGAGGTTAAAGGGGGATATTTATGGGAACAAGTTTTGTATCATTTATTTTCAACAAAGACTTATTATTTTTATTTTTTCTTATATTAGTACTTATAATTTTATTGATATATTTAAATTTCTTTAAGAGAAAATAATAAAAGGCATATAACTTTTAATCTAAAGTTATATGCCTTTATTAGTATAATCTATTTCTATATTAAATTAATATTGACAGCTCCAGTAAAATCCAAGTTAAATAATCTATTTATATATTAAATTCATATCAAGCTAAACGACTTAAATTATTATTTCTAGATATATAATAATTTATTTATATAATAACTTCATATCCTCTGGACCTTTGTACCAAACTGGAATAACTGTATTAAATTCATCATACCACTTTACAAGATTATTGGCGTTTTCAATCATAAAATTAATTTCTTTATCTCCAAAAGGAACTGCCCATGAAACTGCAGATAAAGAGTTTGTACAAACATACAATGCTAAAAGCCTAAAAAATTCCTCTGGTACTTTATTATTAAAATATCCATGAATTTGACCAATTGCAAACGGAACACTTACTCTCCATGAGAAAAATATTCTATTAAACTCTTCCCATGGATCACCATAATCAAACCTATTAAAATCAATTACTCCAATATTGTTATTATCAGTAATAATTAAATTTCCAATATGATAATCTCCGTGATGAAAACTTTGCTTTCTTCCCTTTATATAAGGTTTTAAATTATTTATAAAGTTAATCATCTTTAAATCTTCATTTATTTTATATCCACATTCTTTATAAAGCTTAATTTTTCTTTCTATTTTTTCTTCATATCTTTTTTCCCAAGTTCCTTTAAACTCAAAAGGATTTATTGTATGTATCTTCTTTAAAATTACCCCTGATTTTACACCAAGCTTATATTGTTCCTTTTCATTAAATTCCTTTATTTTTTCTAGTGCATCATATCCTTCAACCCACTTAAGTAATATATAAACATACTTTAAATCTTTAGAAACACCAACTTCAATAGCTTTGGATGTTTTTATTTTTAGTTTTTCACATAGCTTTATGCTTTTATATTCATTAAATTTATTTTCTTTTTGTGAAATATCGTTAACTCTAAGTAAGTACTTATTACCTTTATCATCTTCAATATAAAATTTTTTATCACTTGACCAACCTTTTAATAGATGCTCCACTTTTACAGCATTTATTTTCAAAGGGATATTATTTAAAATATTAACCATAATTTCACCACCTATTATAAAAATAGTTTAATGTTTTAGTACAATTATAATTTTAAAATCTTTTAAGTCATATATTTTTATATTATTATTTTTTTAATAAACTAATACCAATATTCTTATTATATTATGTATAAACATAAAAAAGCATGGTAATGTTACCATACTTTTTAAATTAATCTATATAATTGCTTTTCAAGTAAAACTCCTTCAATAGCTGGATAATCAAATTGCATACTATATTCAATACAATCTTTAACAAATTCCCCAGACCTTCTTGAAGCAGTAACTAAATCTGTTCCTCTTAAAACTTCTGTGCATAAAACTCCAGCAAAAATATCTCCAGTACCTGTATATGATTTTTTCATCTTTTCATGAGTTACAAAAGTTAAATCTTCTCCATCAAATACAGCTATTTTTAATTCATTTTCCTTACTTGATGGTACTGAAGTTATAATTATATTTTTAGCTCCAAGTTCTCTTAAATCATAAATTATATCTTTAATATAATCTTCATTATAAATTTCTCTAATTTCTTTTTCCCTTCCTGTTAAAAATAAAGCTTCAGTAAAATTTGGAGTAATTATATTGCTATATTTTAAAAGTTCCCTAATTTTATAAACATAATTCATATCAAATCCACTATATAATTTAAAATCATCAGCAAATATTGGATCAATTATATTTATACAATCTTTTACTTCCTTCAAATAATTTTGTGTTTGATTTATATTTTCTATATTTCCTAAATATCCAATATAATTTAAATCAAAATATATATTATTTTCTTTCATACTTCTAGTTGCATCTTCTATAAAAGTTTTACCAGTGAATGTAGCAATATCTTTAAAACCTTCAGTATGACTTGATAATACTATTGAAGGCATTGGACATGCTTCTATTCCTCTAACGCTCATAATAGGCATCATATTTGTAATAGAAACCTTTCCTACTGTACAAAAACTATTTATCATTAATACTCTATCTATTGGCTTCTTCATAACCCTTATCTCCTAAACCTCAAATTTATTTATATTCTCATACTTTAAATTATTTTTTACTTTTTATACACTAATTATTGTTCCAAAATTTAATATTTAATAATCTCTATTTTATGTTATTACCTTAAGTACAAGCAGTCAAATGTATCGATACATATTTTTTTAATATAATATTATTACATATAAAATATAATTATCTAAAACAAAAAAGCTATTATAGAATTAACTATAATAGCTTAAAATCTCTATGTTGTTATAGATTTTTTTGTATCTATATTTTCTTCTTCATCTTTATTTATCTTATCATTTTCAATACTTTTATTTTTATATTCATATATAATCTCAATAAGATTTCCACTTATAGTAACAGCTAATATAGAATACATAACCTGATCTACCCTTAAATATACTAATGAAAGTAACAGTACTATGGCATCAGTTAACATATAAACATGATTAACCTTTAAAGGAGTAAATTTACTACCTAAAAGAGCAATAACATCATCTCCACCTGATGCTCCTCCTCCACGAAGTACAAATCCTACACCAACTCCTACAAAAAGTCCTGCAAAAATACTTCCAAAAATCATATATTCATTAAGGCTTGGCACAACAAAACCTACGCTTTCAAATATTCTATAAAATACTGAAAAGCAAGCTGTTGAGAATATAGAAAAAATTAAAAATCTTTTTCCAAAAAATCTTGCTCCAAGAGCAAATAATGAAAAATCTATTATAAGATTAGTTACTGATGGCGATATATTAAAAATATTTTTAACAAGAAGAAGTAATCCTAAAACCCCTCCTTCTGTAATGCCATTTTGGTAATTAAAATTATAAGTACCAAAAGCTAATATACTTGATCCTAGTATTACTAAAAGAATTCCTTTAATAATACCTTTCAAGTTTTTTGACCTGGAATACAAAATATCACGCTCCAAATTACAAATTTTTGTTTAGGCCTTATACTATGTATTATATTACAAGTACTATATATTGTGAAATCTCCCTAATTATCTATAACTCTATCAATCAATTGCTATAACAAATGGCACCTGTTCTCCTTTAATCTCTTAATATTTCCTTCATGTATCTATATAACTTAAAATATCATTGACTTAATTATATTTTCTAATATATAATTAGAAAAAGTGTTATAGTTTTTATAGCACTAATTTTTTAAAACTTAATTATATATTGCTTTGAATAGGAGTAGTACTATAAACTTGTGTTTTTTAGAGAGCTATTGTTTGGTGCAAAATAGCATCACAAATATAGGAACTTGCCTAGGAGCTTACTTGTGTTGAAGCAAGTACGGGAAACCGTTAAATTATTGAGTGAGGAATTATTAAATTCCTAAAAAGAGTGGTAACGCGGAAGTATCCTTTCGTCTCTTAAATTTTTAAGAGGCTTAAGGATTTTTTTATTTTCTTTAATTTTTATAGAACTTATAATAAAAACTTAAACTTTTTTAATTAATAAAAATTATAGTAAGGATTTTAACTTTTTTATTATATTTTATTAAAATAAACACTCTCAAACTTAAAAGGAAATAAAATATTTTTAATCTAAATCTTATTTTAAATATTTTTATATGTATTTCCTTTTCTAATAATTTTGTTATTAATTTCAATTTTATTTTTGAATTTAATAAAACAAAATTTAAATTTGCAAATTATAAAGCATATTATGTGCTACATATAAAAGATATATTTAAGGAGGAATTTTTAATGGGAAACTATGGAACTGCCATAGATAAGAAATGGCAAGAAAAGTGGGAAAATGAACAATTATATAAATTTGACCCAAACAATTTAGATAAAAAACTTTACGTTCTTGAAATGTTCTCTTATCCATCAGGAAGTCAACTTCACGCTGGACACTGGTTTAACTATGGACCAGTTGATACATGGGCAAGATTTAAAAGAATGAATGGCTACAACGTATTTCAACCAATGGGATTTGATGCCTTTGGTCTTCCAGCAGAAAACTTTGCTATAAAGACAGGTATTCATCCACAAGATTCAACAGAAAAAAATATTAAAAACATGGAAGCTCAACTTAAAGCTATGGGAGCTATGTTCAACTGGGAAAATGAGCTTGTAACTTGTAGACCAGATTACTATAAATGGACTCAATGGTTATTCTTAAAGCTTTATGAAAAAGGATTAGCTTACAGAAAAAAAGCTCCTGTAAACTGGTGTCCATCATGTAACACAGTTTTAGCTAATGAACAAGTTGTTGATGGTGCATGTGAAAGATGTGGAACTGAAGTAACTAAAAAGGACTTAACTCAATGGTTCTTAAAAATTACTGATTACGCTGACGA
>NZ_JAUNLM010000036.1 GCF_030532265.1 Clostridium sp.
TTAGCAGTAGAACTTGGATATGCAACAAATAGAAAAGAGTATAAGAAAAATCCAGAAAACTTTAAAGGTATGGTTTCTGATGTAGCAGGTGCAGTAAGAGCAGCACTTACTCATAGAACTAATACTCCAGATCTTTATACTATAATGCAAATAATGGGTGAAGATAAAGTAAGAGAAAGATTTAATAAGTTTATTAGTCTTTAGTATATAAAAGAGATGCTTTAAAAAAAGCATCTCTTTTAATTTAAGGATTTTAAAGTATTTAATTAAAAGAGAATTTTTATAAAATTTTAAATAAAAAAGTGGTACTATAAGACCACTCTTTCATTTAAAATTTATTTATTATTTTAGTTTAAATGAACTCTTTAAAGGAACAATTCTATTAAATATTAGTTTATCATTAGTAGAATTTTTGTCCACTGAGAAGAATCCGTTTCTAACCATTTGGAATTTATCAAGATTTTTTGCATCCTTAATAGCAACTGGTTCTATAAATCCTTCTAAAACTTCTAATGAATTAGGATTTATTTGTTCTAAGAAATGTTTACCTTCGTTTTCTGGAGCATCATCTAATATTAAAGGTTCATATAATCTAAATTCACAAGGTATAGCACTTTTTGCATCAACCCAATGAATTGTACCTTTAACTTTTCTTCCAGTAAATCCTGAACCACTCTTAGTTTCAGGGTCATAAGTGCAATGAAGTTCTACAACATTTCCTTCAGCATCTTTTATTACATCATTACATGTTATAAAGTATGCGCCCATAAGTCTAACTTCGTTTCCTGGGAATAATCTAAAGTATTTTTTTACTGGAACTTCCATGAAGTCATCTTGTTCAACATATATTTCTCTTGAAAAAGGAACTTCTCTAGTTCCAAGCTCTGGATTCTTAGGGTTATTTGGAATAGGTAACATTTCAGTTTTACCTTCTGGATAATTTGTTATAATAACCTTAAGAGGTTTTGTAACTGCCATTGCAGTTGGAGCTTTAGTTTGAAGATCTTCTCTTAAGAAGTAATCAAGCATTTGAGCGTCAACAATTGAATTATTTTTAGCAACACCTATTGCTTGACAGAAGTTTCTTATAGATTCTGGAGTATAACCTCTTCTTCTAAGTCCTGATATAGTTGGCATTCTTGGGTCATCCCATCCATCAACTATATTTTCATCAACTAATTGTTTAAGTTTTCTCTTACTCATAACAGTATTAGTCATATTAAGTCTTGCAAATTCTATTTGTTGAGGTACTTTTTCCATTTCACATTCTTTTACGAACCAATCATATAAAGGTCTGTGATCTGCAAATTCTAAAGTACATATTGAATGAGTTATACCTTCAATAGCATCTTCAAGTGGATGAGCAAAATCATACATAGGATATATGCACCATTTGTCGCCAGTATTATGGTGAGATGCATGAGCTATTCTATAAATTATTGGATCTCTCATATTCATATTAGGAGACGCCATATCAATTTTTGCTCTTAAAACTTTCTCTCCATCTTTAAATTCACCTTTTCTCATTCTTTCGAATAAATCAAGGTTTTCTTCGATGCTTCTATTTCTATAAGGGCTTTCTTTTCCTGGCTCTGTTAATGTTCCTCTATATTCCTTCATTTCTTCAGGTGTTAAATCACAAACATATGCTAAGCCTTTATTTATTAAAAGAATAGCTCTTTTATACATTTCATCAAAATAATTTGAAGCGAAGTGAAGTTCATTCCAGTGACATCCAAGCCATTGAACATCTTCTTTTATTGATTCAACATATTCTGTATCTTCTTTAACTGGATTTGTGTCATCAAATCTCAAATTAGTTCTTCCATTAAATTCAGCACCAAGTCCGAAGTTTAAAAGAATAGACTTTGCATGACCTATATGTAGATAGCCATTTGGTTCTGGTGGAAATCTAGTAATTATAGAATCATGTTTACCGCTCTCTAAATCTTCAATAATTATATTTCTTATGAAGTTAGATGAATTAGTATCATTTGACATAAAGATTACCCTCCTGCAATTATATTTTAAATAGGGCCATTAAAAATAACCTCTAATCTATGTCTATATATTATACATTTACCTTTAATTTTAATCTAATATAGTGAAAAAATAAAGTATAACTTTTCCTTTATAACATATGAATTACACAAATGAATATTATGTCTATAAAAATATATTTTATAATTTAGAACATAATAAAGATTGTGTTAAGTTGGTTATAACATCAACAGATTCATTGAAGTCTCTTTTTACCCATAATTCTAAAATTGAACTCATGCTACTTGCTATAAAATTAAAAAAATAAGGACTTAAATTATTATTTTCTAATAATTGAATTTTTGTGTCAGGAAGTAGTGATATAAAAGATTCAGTATAATTTATATATTTTTTATTTATTAAAAAGAATAAGTTATTTTCATGTATTAATTTTAATAGGTCTTTATGTTTAATCCAATAACTATAATATAAATAAATTATTTCTTTAGGAGATAATTTATCAAAATTTTTATTTCTTTGAAAATCATTAAATAAGTTATCAAATATAAAATGTAAAATATCTTCTTTGCTATCAAAGTTTCTATAAAAGGTTTTTCTAACTAAGTTAGCTTCTTGGCATATTTGTGTTACTGTAATATCTTTATAAGGCTGATATTTCATTAGTTTTAATAATGATTTTGCTATCCAATTTTGAGACTTTATAGCCAGTGAATTAGTTTGAATTTTATACATAGTGACACAAACTCTCCTTTATGTGTAATTTAAATTAATTGTATTGTATTTGCTTGATGATTATTATAATATTAAAAATAAAATGACACAAGTGAGTCATGAGTTATTTGTAAATAATGAAAGGGTGAAATAAATGGGTTATGTAGATATTATAAATGAGCATAGACGTTATAAAATGGGCGATAATGTTATTGTAGCTAACAATGGAATAAGTTTTTCAATTGAAAAAGGAGAATTTGTAATAATATTAGGACCTAGTGGAGCAGGAAAGTCAACTGTTTTAAATATATTAGGAGGAATGGACTCTCCAAATGAAGGACAAGTATTAGTTGATGGAGTTGACATTGCAAAGCTTAATAAAAAAGAGCTTACAAAATATAGACGTGATGATATTGGATTTGTATTTCAATTTTATAATTTAGTACCAAATTTAACTGCAAAAGAAAATGTTGAACTTGCAACTCAAATTTCTAAAAATGCATTAAATGTTGATAAGGTACTTAAAGATGTAGGATTAGGTCATCGTATGGATAATTTTCCAGCTCAACTATCAGGGGGAGAGCAACAAAGAGTTGCAATAGCAAGAGCATTAGCTAAAAATCCAAAGCTTTTGTTATGTGATGAACCAACTGGAGCATTAGATTATGAAACAGGAAGACAAGTATTAAGATTATTACAGAATACATGCAAAAATACAGGTACTACAGTTATAGTTATAACTCATAATTCTGCATTATCTCCAATAGCTGATAGAGTTATACATGTTAATGATGCAAAGGTTAGGGATATTAAAGTAAATAAGAATCCTAAATCTATTGATGAAATAGAATGGTAAAAGGAGAGAAGTTTATGAAGAAAAAGGCTTTATTTAAAACTATTTTAAAAGAAATTTCTTCATCTAAATCAAGATTTTTATCTATTTTATTTTTAATTATGTTAGGGGTTGGATTTTTTTCAGGATTAAAATCGGCAGGTCCTGATATGTTAAATACAGCTAATAAATATTTTGATGAACAAAATTTGATGGATTTAAAAGTACAATCTACAATGGGGATTGATAAAGGTGATATAGATGAATTAAAAAAAATAAAAGGAGTAGACTATGTTGAACCTATATATAGTAAGGATG
Source organism: Clostridium sp. (assembly GCF_030532265.1). GTDB lineage: Bacteria > Bacillota > Clostridia > Clostridiales > Clostridiaceae > Clostridium. Next base: position 3,863 of record NZ_JAUNLM010000036.1, read on the forward strand.
TATTAATAGGTGGGGAAGGACTTTTATTAAAACTTATTTCTTATGATAGTAATAATAAGTTAAATAAATATGTTGTTGAAAGTGGAAGATTACCAGAAAAGAATGGAGAAATTGCATTAGATAGCAAAGAATCTATTAAACAATTATATAAAATAGGTGATAAGATAAGTTTTTCTTCTGATAATAGTAAAGAGTTAAGTGACGAAATTAAAAATAAAACTTATAAAGTAGTTGGTTTTGTAAAAAGTCCTATGTATATTGGAAATTATGAAAGAGGAACAAGTGCTATTGGAAAAGGTAGGGTTGATGGATTTGGTTTAATTTCAGAATCTGAATTTAAAATGCCAGTATATACAGAAGCTTATTTAACATTTAACGATTTGAAAGGTTTAAACAGTTATAGTGAAAAGTACAATGATTTATTAAATAATCATATAAAAGAAGTAGAAAGTGTAACAAAAGAACGAGGGGTATTACGCCTTGATGATATAAAAAAAGAGGCAAATGATAAACTCTTAAAAGCTAAAAATGATATTGTAAAAGCTAAAAATGAACTTAAAAAAGCTGAAAGTAAGTTAAATGAGTCTAAAAAGAAAATTAATGAGGGAAGAGAAAAATACGATAAGAACTTAAGTGAATTTAATAATAAAATGCAAGATGCAAAATTAAAATTAGATAGTTCTAAAAATCAATTAAATTCTAAAAAAGAAGAGTTAGAAAATAAGTTAAAGGATTTACAAAAGAAACAATCAGAAATTTTAAAGGCAAAGGAAGAAGTAAATAAAAAATTAAATGATGTAAATAATAATATAAATAAGCTAAAGCCTTTATTTAATCAAGTAGAAGCTTTATTAAAGCTACCTCCTAATAATATACCTAACAATATGAAAAACCAATTAATTGAAAGTTTAAAAGAAGTACCAATTAATAATGGTTCAAATTTAGGTAATTTATTAGAAGGGTATTTTAATGGAGAGGTGGAAGCTAATGCTATTTCAAATAGTATGAGTTCTATAATTAAAAATTTAGAAATAGCAAAAATTAATATAGAAAAAGGTAAAGAGGAATTAGAAAGTAATTATAAAAAATTAAATAATGGAATAGTACAAGTTAATCAATATAAACAAGAGTTTAATAAAGCATCAAAAATTATTAAGGAAAAGGAATCAGAATATAATAATGGAAAAAAATTAGGGTTAGAAAACTTTAAGTTAGCTAAAGAAAAATTAGATGAAGGTGAAAGACAATACAAAGAAGGTTTAAATAAATTTAATAATGAGAAGTCTAATGCTGAAAAGAAAATATTAGATGGAGAAAAGGAAATTAAAAAAGGGGAAGAAAATATAAAAGATATTAAAGTTCCTGATTATTATGTATTTTCAAGAAGCGATAATTTAGGTTATAGCGAATATGAAGATAATGCAGATAGAATTACAGCATTATCACAAGTATTTCCTTTATTTTTCTTTGCAATAGCAGCTTTAGTAAGTTTAACAACAATTACGAGAATGATTGAAGAACAAAGAATTCAGCTTGGAACTTTTAAGGCACTAGGTTATAGTAATTTTGATATATCACTAAAATATTTAGTGTATGCAACAACTGCAAGTTTAATTGGAAGTTTTTTTGGATTATTGATTGGATATGAATTACTACCAAGAATTATTTATAATGCTTATAGTATGCTTTATAATTTCACAGATTTACAAATTTCATATTATTTAAGTTATGCACTTATATCAATTGCAATAGCAATTTCTTGTACTGGAATATCTGCTTATGTAGTATTGAGAGAAGATTTAAAAAGTACTTCAGCAACACTTATGAGGCCTAAGGCTCCAAAATCAGGTAAGCGTATATTATTAGAAAGAATAAAGCCTATTTGGAAAAGGTTCAATTTTATAGAAAAAGTTACTGCAAGAAATATATTTAGATATAAGGATCGTATGCTAATGACAGTTTTGGGTATTGCAGGATGTATGGCACTTATTATTACTGGTTTTGGTATAAAAGGTTCAGTTTCAGACCTTGCAAGATTGCAGTTTGGTAAAATAGTTAAATATAATGCTATGATTATATTTAATAAAGATGCTTCAAATGAAGATACGAAATCTTATGAAAGTTTAATAAAGGGGTTACCTGAAATAGAAGATAGATTAGAAATTTATCAAGAACAAGTAAAAGTTCAAGAAAAAGGAGTTAATCCTCAGGAAGCATTTCTTATGGTGCCTAAAAACGAAGATAATTTAAATAAATTTATAACATTAAACAATAGAAAGACTGATGAAAAATATAATTTAAATAATGATGGTGCTATAATATCTGAAAAATTAGCTAAATTATTTAAGTTTAAAAAGGGCGATGTAATAAAGTTTAAAACGTCGGATAATAAGGCTTTTGAAGTTAAGATTGCTGAAGTTACAGAAAACTATGCTGGACATTATATTTATATGTCAAAAGAACTTTATAAAAAGATATTCAATAAAGAGGCTCTTTATAATGCTGAACTTTTAAAATATAAATATGATACTAATTTTGAAGAAAATTTATCTAAAAAGTTAAGTAAAGAAGGTAAAGTATTAAATATTTCTTATAATGGTTCTATAGAAGATAATTTTGAAGACTCTATGTCGAGTTTAAATATAGTTGTTATTGTACTTATAATATCAGCTGCAATATTAGCTTTTATAGTTTTATATAATTTAACTAATATAAATGTATCTGAGCGTATAAGGGAACTTTCAACTATAAAGGTTTTAGGATTTTACGATAACGAAGTAACTATGTATATTTATAGAGAAAATATAATATTAACTATAATGGGAATTATAGTGGGAAGTGGCTTGGGAAAAATTTTACACCAGTATGTTTTAAGTACAGCTGAGATGGATAACATGATGTTTAATCCTTCATTACATTTGAGCAGTTTTATTTATGCAGGAATATTGACAATAATCTTTTCAAGCATAGTAATGTTTATAATGCATTTAAAATTGAAAAATGTAAATATGATAGAAGCATTGAAATCAAATGAATAATTTATATAAAAAGAAGATTCCTAATAAAGGAATCTTCTTTTTTAATAAGCTTAACATAAAATATAGATATATATTTCAAATTAAACTTACTATTGTTAAAAATAAATAATTAATTTATTGTTTTATTAAAGGTTTGTAGCTTTTTTAAATCTTTCATCAACCATATCCCAATTAATTAATTCAAAGAAACAATCTACATAATCAGGACGTTTGTTTTGATGTTTTAAGTAATAAGCATGTTCCCAAACATCTATTGTTAGTAGAGGTTTTTCGTTTAATGAAATTGGACAATTTTGATTTGGTGTTTTAGTAATTTTTAATTTATTATTTTCATCTAAAACAAGCCATGCATATCCAGAACCAAATTGAGTAGTAGCTGCTTCCTTAAATTTAGTTTTAAAGTCTTCATAAGAACCGAAAGTTTTGCAAATAGCATCTTTTATATTTCCAGTAGGTTCTCCACCTTTATTTGGAGCTAATCCATCCCAGTAAAATTCATGATTAAATACTCCACCAGCATTATTAACAACTGCTTGATTTATATCTTCTGGAATATCATCTAAATTTTTAAGTATTTCCACTAGAGACATCTTGAAAAATTCAGGATGTTTATCCAGTGCATTGTTTAGATTATTAACGTAAGTTTGTTGATGTTTGTCATGATGAATTACTACTGTTTTTTCATCAATATAAGGTTCTAGAGAATCATAAGAATATGGTAATGGTTTTAAAGTAAATTTGTTTTGTTCCATTTAAATCACCTCTACATTAGTATTTGAAATTTTTAAATAAAAAATTCAAAATAATTTATGACTATTTCAAAATTTATTCTATAAAACTATTATAATCAATAATAGTAAAAAGATGTATGAACTATTTTAAAACTCCTTGTAAATTAAAATTGGGAACAAAATCAGTTTTATTAGTTCCATTTTCTTGAATAAAGGCATTTTTTACACCAATGCTTGCTGCATAATCAATTAAACTATCATAAAGCTTTGGATTTAATGGTTTTGATAACTCTTTAAATTTAAATGCATTAAACATAGGAGTATATTGATTCATTATACTTATATATACATCATCTCCAAATAAACTATATATAGTATCTATAATTTTCTTTGAATCAAATAAAAGATGAGGGAGCATTAAATGTCTAATAATAATACCCTTTATCATTCTTCCTTTTTCATCAAATCTATTTTTACCAACTTGTTTAAACATTTCTTTTAAAATAGTAATAACATTTTCTCTGTATCCTGAAACTTTTGAATATTTTATTGCATATTTATCATCAAAGTATTTAAAATCAGGTAAATAAACATCTATATAACCATCTAAGGCTTTTATAGTTTCTAAAGAATCATATCCATTTGTATTATATAAAATAGGTAGAGTAAGTCCATTTTTTTTGGCTATTTTTATTGCTTCTATAATTTGTGGGACATAATGTGTAGGGGTTACTAAGTTTATATTATTAGCTCCTTTATCTTGAAGTTCTAAAAATATTTCTGATAGTCTTTCTATAGTTATAAATTCTCCAAATTTCTCTTGACTAATTTCATGGTTTTGACAAAATACACATTTTAAATTACAGTTAGAAAAAAATATAGTTCCAGATCCTGTATCTAAAGATATTGGAGGTTCTTCCCACATATGTAAATAAGCTTTAGCAGCTTTTATTTTTTCGGATGATAGACATGCACCAACTTCATTGTTTAATCTATTAACATTACACTTTCTAATACAAAGATTACAATTTTTTAGCATTTCCATTTTGTTATATTTCAAAAAAATCACCTCGTAGATAATATATTGAAATTATATTACTAGGCAAAATGTTTAGCAATTAAATAATCTTATAATTTAAATTTAATTAACTTAACATTATAATAATTAAAAAGGGGGGAACTTATGGAGTTTATATTAATTTTACTCTTTCAAATAATAGTAATTATATTTATGTTACTTTCAATTATATTTAATTTAATAAAAATAATTAAAGGGAAGATATCAAAAAAATATTTTATATTAATTTTTATTTTGTTGATTTCTAGTAAAATAACTTTATTTAATATAATATTACCTAAGGTAAAAGATATTAAATACTATTTTGCAAATGATTATTACACAACAACAGGAGTTTGCACTAAATTTAATAATGTAAAAGGAATAACTGAATTAGAAATAAATAATGTTATATATAAAATAAATCAGTGTGAACTTAAACCTAAGATAGGAGTTGAATATACATTGAAATATTTGCCAAATAGTAAATTTATTGTAGAATATAGTGAATTGAAAAATAAATCTGATAATAAGTAATTTAGGAGATAATTTATGATAGACGAGTTCTTAGAATATGATTATTATAATGAAAGATTTGAAAGAATTAATACTAGAAATATAGAAATTAAAAAAAGAGATTTTGATAAATGTATATTTAATAGATGTGATTTTTCAGGAACAAAGTTTTTAGAAGTAAATTTTGAGGAGTGTATTTTTAAGGAATGCAATATATCTCTTACAAAATTTTATTATTCAAAGCTTAGAGGAGTTAAGTTTATTGATTGTAAAATAGTTGGAGTTGATTTTACTAAATGTGATAGATTTATTTTAGATTTTGAATTTAAAAGCTGTTTAATACAAAGTTGTAGTTTTGCAGAGCTTAAAATACCAAAGACAAATTTTATAGAATGTAATGTTACATCAAGTGATTTTATAAATGCTGATTTAAGAGAGGCGTCATTTTTAAAATCAAGTCTTGAAGATAGTATATTTGAAAATACTAATCTTTCAAAAGTAGACTTTAGAGAATGTTTGCATTACAGGATAAATCCAAATAGAAATAATATAAATAAAGCAAAGTTTAGTATTCCTGAAGTTTTAAGATTATTAAATGATTTTGAAATTATTATAGAGTGATTCTTAACGTTTGGAGGCAAATAAATGGATATAAATTTAGAGGACTTATATGTAGATGATGAGTATATAGAACAGGATAATGAAATAAGTAATATAGAAAAGTTAATAAATGATACTAAGAAACCAATAACTCTTAGTATATTAAAAGATGAATTTCGAAGAATTGGAATAAAAAAGGGAGATACATTACTTGTACATTCATCATTAAGTAAATTTGGATGGATATGTGGAGGAGAAGTTACCGTTATAAAGGCTTTAATAGAAACAGTAGGGGAAGAAGGAACTATAGTAATGCCAGCTCATAGTGCTGATATATGTGATCCAGCTTTTTGGAGCAATCCACCAGTACCTTCAGAATGGTTTAACACTATAAGGGAAGAAATGCCAGCTTTTGATGAAAAAATTACGCCAACTTATAGTATGGGTAAAATAGCAGAAGCTTTTAGAAATTTCTATGGTGTAAAGAGAAGTTATCATCCAACAGTATCATTTTCAGCTTGGGGAAAAAATAAGAATTTTATAACAGATAATCACAGTTTAGAATATTCACTTGGGGAAAAGTCACCTCTTGCAAGATTTTATGAGTTAAATGGAAAAGTATTATTATTAGGTGTTGATTATGATGTTAATACCTCATTTCATTTAGCAGAGTATAGAGCAGGAAATTATACAGAATCTATAAATGCTTCACCTATATTAGAAAATGGAAAAAGAATATTTAAACAATTTAAGGATATAGAGTTTAAAACTGAATTATTTATGTTTCTAGGTGAAGAATTTGAAGAAAAGTGTAATGTTAAAGTTGATAACATTGCAAATGCAAAAATAAAATTATTTAATCAAAGAGAATGTGTTGATTTTGCTGTAGAATATTTTAAAAATTGTAATTTATATTAATTAATTAAATTTTACAATATGTATTTTAAAATTTACAAAAGGTAAATGGTAACTTATATAATAAAATAGTAAAGTATAAATAGAAGGAGTTGATAATTATGAAAAAATGGCCTTTTATTTTACAAGGAGTCTTATTAGCAATAGTAGGTATAATATTTCTAATGTATCCATTAGAAAGTATATTTAATTTAACTATGGTAATTGGGGCTTTTGTTTTAGCTTCAGGTATTATGTCTATAATTAAAGCATTTAAATCATATAGAAGAGGATTTTTTATCTTTAATGGTATAATTGATATATTATTTGGATTAACACTTTTATTTTCACCAGTTTATTCAACACAATTTTTTGTTATATTCTTTGGAATCTGGGGATTAATAAGAGGTATATCAGCACTTGTAGCTGAATTTCAATTTAAATCAGCTGGTTTTAATTTTAGAACAATATATACAATATGTTTAATTATATTAAGTGTTTTAGTAATATTATACCCAGTAGTTGCGTTAGCATTTGCACCAATATTAATTGGAATAAACTTAATACTATTTGCAATATTTGAAATAATATTAGCGTTTGAAATATAAAAAATAGATAAGGATTTATCCTTATCTATTTTTTTATTTGCTATATAATTCTTTTATTTTTGGTGAATTAAAGTATAGTCCAGAAACTTTATGATTTTTTTCATCAAAGGATATTGATATATTTACTGGTTCTACTTCATTAGAAAATTTTGCTTTATAAATTATACTTGTAAAATCCTTACTCTTTTTGCCTTGTACAAATTCTAAACTACCATCTTCATATGTTCCTATAGCACCTTTTATAGGCATAACTAAATTTAAAAATTCAGTTTCATTAGATGAAATTTCTTTCATGTTTTCATCAAAATTTTTTATAAAGCCATTGTAATCTAAATCATTAATAGATATAAGAATATCATTAGTTATTTTATCTGAATAAGAACGAGTATCATCAAAATTTATTTTTTTATTAGAACAAGATATAAAATTAAAAATTAAAATTGAAATAAGAAAAGTTAAAATCATAGTTTTAAACTTCAATACAAATACCTCCTAAAAACTGGAATATGATTTTAGATATTATACCACATTTTTACTAACAATTATACTTTCTGGCAACACTAAAAGGTGATGTATGATATAATATTTTAATACTAGGAAGGGAGGATGATGATTTGGATTTAAAATCATTATTAAACAAAGAGCAGTATGAAGGTGCTGTTACTGTTGATGGTCAAGTTCTAATACTTGCAGGTGCAGGTTCAGGTAAAACTAGAGTTTTAACATATAGAATGGCACATATGATAGAAGATTTAGGAATAAAGCCATGGAGTATATTAGCAATTACATTTACTAATAAGGCAGCTAAAGAAATGAAAGAGAGAATAGAAGCTATTGTTGGGGAAAAAGCTAATGATATGTGGATTTCAACATTCCACTCAACTTGCGTTAGAATACTTAGAAGAGAAATTGATAAACTTGGATATAAATCAAGTTTTACTATATATGACACTTCAGATCAAAAAACTTTATTAAAAGATTGTATGAAAACTTTAAATATAAACGATAAAGATATAACTCTTCAAGAAATTATGGGGAAGATAGGAAGAGCTAAAGATAATATGATTACTGCTGAAAGTTTCATGAGAGAACATGAAAGCAATTTTAGAGAAAAGAAAATTGCTGATGTATATGAAATGTATCAAAAGAGACTTAAAGAAAATAATGCTTTAGATTTTGATGACCTTATATTTAAAACAGTAGAATTATTTAAAAAACATGATGATGTATTAGAATTTTACCAAAATAAATTTAAATACATAATGGTTGATGAGTATCAAGATACAAATGGAGCTCAATATGAATTTGTAAGACTTTTAGCAGCAAGATATAAAAATATTTGTGTTGTTGGTGATGATGATCAATGCATATATGCATGGAGAGGTGCTGATGTAAGCAATATTCTGGATTTTGAAAAAGATTATCCAAATTGTAAAGTGATAAAACTTGAGCAAAATTATAGGTCTAAAGGTAATATACTAGATGCAGCAAATGCTGTTATAGTAAATAATTCTAGAAGAAAGAATAAGGCACTTAGAACAGAACAAGAACAAGGAAATAAAATAAAAATATATAGAGCATACTCAGATTCAGAAGAAGGGGATTTTGTAGCAAGACAAATAATTGATACAAAAGCTAAAGAAGGAGCAGAAAATAAAGATTTTGCTGTTCTTTATAGAACTAATGCTCAGTCACGTGTATTTGAAGAGACCTTTAGAAGACGAGGTATACCTTATAAAATTGTTGGAGGAACTAAATTCTATGATAGAAAAGAAATTAAAGATATACTTGCATATCTTAATGTATTGGTAAATCCTCAAGATGATATAAGTATAAAGAGAATAATAAATATACCAAAGAGAAGTATAGGTGATGCTACAGTAAATAAAATTCAAGATTTTGCAGATAGTTTTGAGTTAAATTTATGGGACGCACTTCAAGAAGTAAGAACAATTTCAACTCTTACCGCAAGAAATTGTGGTTCTATAGAAAAGTTTATGGATCTTATGAATAATTTTGTAATAATGGCTGAAAGTATGCCAGTATCAATGCTTATAGAAACAATTTTAAAAGATACTGGATATTTAGATCAGCTTAGAAAATCAAATGAAATAGAAGATAAAAGTAGAATAGAAAACTTAGAAGAATTAGTCTCAGATGCAGTTGAATTTGAAAGAAATAATGAAGATAAAAGTTTAGCTGCATATTTAGAAAAAGTATCATTAGTACAAGATATTAATGAAGGTGATGAAGAGGAAGATAATGCTGTAGTTTTAATGACACTTCATAGTGCAAAAGGTCTTGAGTTTCCTCATGTATTCATGGTAGGAATGGAAAATGGAATATTCCCTAGTATGAGCGATTTTGATAAAGAAGATCAGATGGAAGAGGCAAGAAGGCTTTGTTATGTTGGAATCACAAGAGCAAAAGAAACTCTTCATATGACTTCAGCAGAAGTAAGGAGAGTATTTGGAAGAACAATGTCTTATAGTCAATCAGATTTTATTGGAGAAATAAGATCTGATTTAAAAGAATATGTTAATGATAGAAGTGCTAATGGAGCAGCAAGAGATGGAATGTTTGGTGGTCAATCCAAACCAAATTTTAATAATCCACATAGCTTAAGAACTTCTATTAGAAATCAAAATTCAAGTAGAAAAATTACAGAAACTAAACAAAATAGCACTTCAGATTTAGGAGAAATATCACTTGGAAGAAAAGTAAAACATGAAAAGTTTGGTGAAGGAACAGTAGTTTCAGTATTACCGGCTGGAAATGATAAAAAACTTACAATAGCATTTGATAAACAAGGTGTTAAGGTACTATTATTATCAATAGCTAATTTAGAACTTTTATAGTATTAGGAGGCAAGTAAGTTTATGGATAAAAGAGAAAGAATGAAAGCTCTTGTAGAAGAGTTGAATAGATATTCATACGAGTATTATAGTTTAGATAATCCATCAGTTACAGATAAAGAATATGATAAAAAATATGATGAGCTTGTATCCTTAGAAAAGGAACTTAATGAAGTTTTACCATATTCACCAACTGTTAGAGTTGGTGATGTAATACTTGATGGGTTTAAAAAATATACTCATAAAGGTAAGCTTTGGAGCTTAGGAAAAGCTCAAAGCATTGAAGAAATAATAGATTGGCATAATAGAAATGTTAAGTTTATTGAAGAGATGAGATCAAAGGGGGAAAATCTTCCTGAGCTTAAATATATAGTTACGAAAAAATTTGATGGGTTAACTGTTAACTTAACATATAATGAAGAAGGTATATTAGCAGTTGGAGCAACAAGAGGTACAGGGAGTATTGGAGAAGATGTTACAGCACAGGTTAAAACTATAAAGAGTATTCCTCTTAAAGTTAACTGTAATGATGTTTTTGAAGTTCATGGTGAAGCCATAATGACTACAGAAGCCTTTGAAAAATATAATGAATTGGCAGAAGTACCTCTTAAAAACTTAAGAAATGGGGCTGCAGGAGCATTAAGGAATTTAAATGTAAAAGAAACTGCAAGAAGAAACTTATCAGCATTTTTTTATGATGTAGGATATAAGGAAGGGAAGCAGTTTAAAACTTATACAGAGATGATGAAGTTTATAAAGGAAATGGGCTTTCCAGTAGATGATTATATAAAAGAGTGTTATACAATAGATGATATTCAAAAGGAAATAGACTATATAAGAGATATAAGATTTGATTTAAACTATGATATTGATGGACTTGTAATAGTTATAGATGATATAAAAACTAGAGAGTTATTAGGATATACAGTAAAGTTTCCTAAATGGGCAATAGCATATAAGTTTGAAGCTCAAGAAACAACAACTAAGCTTTTAGATGTTGAATGGAATGTTGGAAGAAGTGGAAGGGTATCACCAACTGCTATATTAGATCCGGTTGAACTTGCTGGTGTTACTGTAAAAAGAGCAACTCTTAATAATATGGATGATATAAAAAGAAAAGGTGTAAGAATTGGTGCTGAAGTTTTAGTGAGAAGGAGTAATGATGTTATACCTGAAATAATGGGAGTTAAAGAGGATTCCTTAGAAGGAACAGAAGAAATAATACCTCCTACTAATTGCCCAGCTTGTGGTAGTCACTTAGTAGAAGAGGGTGCACATATATTCTGTGAAAATACACTTTCATGTAAGCCTCAGCTTGTTAAGACTATAGTTCATTACGGTTCAAGAGAAGCTATGAATATTTCAGGGTTTTCAGAAAGAACTGCTGAACAATTATTTGAAAAGCTTAATATAAAATCAATAAGTGACTTATATAAGTTAAATAAAGAAGACTTAGTTAAACTTGATAAATTTGGAGATAAAAAAGCACAAAATCTTTTAGATGCAATTGAAAAGAGTAAGGATTGTACTCTTGAAGCATTTATATACTCATTAGGAATACAAAATGTAGGCGTAAAAACGGCTAAAGATATAGTTAATAAATTTAAGTCATTAGATGGACTTAAAAAAGCTACATTTGAAGAATTAGTATCTGTTCCTGATGTAGGAGATATAGTTGCAAATTGTATTGTAGAGTTCTTCCATGAAGAAAAAGTTTTAAAAACAATAGATGAACTTTTAGAGATAGGTGTGAATCCTAAGTTTGAAGAAAAAGAAATTATTGAAAGTGTATTTGATGGCAAGACTGTTGTTGTAACAGGAACTATGGAAAAATACTCTAGAAAAGAAATAAAAGAGAAATTAGAAATGCTTGGAGCTAAAGTAGCAGGTAGTGTAAGTAAGAAGACTGATTATGTAGTCTATGGTAAAGAAGCAGGTTCAAAGCTTACAAAAGCAGAAGAACTTGGAGTTAAGACTTTAACAGAAGATGAATTTGAAGTTATGATAGGAGGCTAAGTTATTGAAACGGCTAATTAATATATTAACTATTTTATTAAGTATAATAGCTTGTATAGTAATAATTTGTACTTTTTTAACTTCATACCAATTTTTATACCTTGGAGAAATATTTAATTCTTATTATGCAATACAAGTTACAGTTGCAATAACTATGTTATCTTTAGCTGCTAGGTTTTGGATTAATGAAAGTGGAAAAAATAAATATCTATACTCTGGGTTGAGTTTAATGTTATCTGTTTTTATAATAGCATTTATGCTTGGAACTGTAAGATAATAAAAATAAAAAGCTTCTATTTTTTTAGAAGCTTTTTATTTATACTCTTTTTTTTCAAAGTCTTTTATGTTAGTTAAATCAGGAGACATAAATTCATCATTTGAAGCCTCTTCATTTAGAAAATTTTCATAAGAAAAATCTCTCTTACTTTCAGAAAGTAAATCTAACTTTTGACTTATTTTTTCTAAAATATAATTTTTATAACGAATTTGATTGTAAGTCTTTAAAGCTACAATAAAAAGCCATATGCCAATAAACATGAAAGTTAGCATAAATATAATCCCTATTATAGAGAATGTGGCAACTAAAAAAGTCATCTTATCGCCTCCTTTAAACATAATTTAATTATAACATAATGGATTTATAAATTTAACATATTATAAAAATATTGCTCATGTTGATTAAAAATATACATAAGTGACAATAATTATGATAACTTTAAAAAAGGAGATAGAATAAGGTGAAAAAATTTTTATTACCAAGCTTTATTATAGGCATAATGTTAGTATTTCTATTGAGTTTTATAGAAATAGAAAAAATATCATCTTCTAAAGATTCAGAGGTTATTTTATATGCGGTTAATTCAGTTCCTAATGAATTAAAAGATGTAAGTAAATTATCAACTAGAGAAGAAGATGTAATTTGTGCAACAAGTAAAGGATTAGTAGAAAAAAATGATGATGGTAAAATAGTTCCTTCATTAGCTACTGAAATAAATATTAAAGATGATGGTATAGAGTATGAATTTAAAATAAGAGAAGATGCTTATTGGAGTGATGGCAGTAGAATAACAGCAGAAGATATAAGAGAATTTTTTAAAGAATTATTGAAAGAAGAGTATGATGAAAATATAAGTTCTTTTTTAAATGTTTATGGGGCAAAAGAATTTAGAAATGGTAATGTTACATTTGAAAGTGGAGTTGCTATTGGAGCAAAAGATAATATATTAACTATTAGACTAAATAACAAAGATGAAAAGTTTTTAGAAGAATTAACAAAGCCACAGTATAGATTGAGAAAGTACTTAATGATGTGGAATAATATAAAAAGAAATCATAAAAATATAATATACTCAGGTGAATATTATATAAGTGATGTGAATGATAGAGAAATATTATTAGAAAAAAATAAAAAAAGCGATACAGACTCTCCAAATTGTATAAAAATAATATCTGATGAAAGTGAAGAATTATCAATGGCGGCTTTTGAAATTGGAGATAGAGATTTAGTTGTAGAACCACCAAATACTGAGTTAAATAGATTAGAAGAAGAGGGGAGATTAAAAACATTTCCTTCTGATAGTGGAAAGTATATAGTTTTAAATTCAGAAGATGAGGAACTTCCTTTATCAGTTAGAAAAGTTATATATTATACTCTGAATTCTGTAGTGTTAGATTATAAGGAAGAAAATAATAATTATTTAGAGCTTACAGAGTGTAGTTACTTTAGAGGAGATAAAGATAACTTAAATAAGCTCCAATCAAGAAAAGTAATGACTAATAAAGTTTCTGCAAAGCTTCCAGAAGTTATAACTATATTAGCAAAAGATAATAATGAAAATAGAGCCTTATGTAAATATATTCAATCATGGTTTGATTCAAATACAGATAGTAATATAAGATATACATTAACTACGGAAGAAGATTTTAATAACTTAGAGTTAAGAAAGAGATATGATATATTAATAGTTGATTTAGTAGCAAATACAAATAATAGATTAGAATTTTATAAAAATTTAAAACCTTACTATACAGATAAAGAGGAGAGTATTTATAAAAAAGAATTAAGTGGTAAAGGAGAATTTATAGAATTAGAATCAAATTTATTTAATAATTACAGAATATTACCATTACTATTTGAAAATAAAAATGTTGCTATATCTAGTGAAGTTGAAAATATAGAATTTGATTGGAATGGAAATATAAAATTTGAAACATTAAAATAAATTAAGGTTAAGCCTAGCTTTTATAAATATAAAAGTTAAGCCTAACCTATTTTTATATATAAATAAATTTTTAAAACAAGACATTATATAATATTTAAGTTTCTTCTAAAGAAGTAGATTTAGTATTAGAAGATTCTTCAGAATTATTATTTAACTCTTTTGTTTCTTTAATAGTATTTGTGTTTATAGAAGTAGTAGAGTCTTCAGTAGTATTAATATCTTCATCTATATTAGTTTTCTTAGAATCTTCATAAGTGTTTTCTAAAAGGTTTAATTTTCTAAAGAAAACATCCTTAAAAGTATAAATAAACATATAGAAAATAAACATATTTTTATAACTATCAAATGTTTTTTTATCAGAAGTTTTGAAATCTTCTTTTTTTCTAGAGTAAACTATATTTTTTAAAAATACAGGAGCCATACCAGTAGTTGATAGAGATGGTAAATTTGGCATTGTAAAGAATGTTTCATCTAACATGTCTTTAGAAAGAGTACTAAAATTCATATACCTTTCTTCATTATCTAAGTCTGGAGCTTCAGGCCAACTAGTAACAATATTAGAATTTAAAATATATTTTTTATATATTTTAGAAATAGTAGAATTATACTCTCTTAAAGTATCTGATATATCAGCATACATTATTATAGATAACAAATAAAAGCATATATCAAAAGATGTATATTTAATTTCTTTCTTTGTAGTTAAATTTTCAATAACATTATTATCTTCATCATAAAGTGAAAGTAATTTATCCATTATCTCGCAGTATTTATCTTTAAAAGTTACTAGAGTAGTATGTTCGTAAGAATACATTAAATTAATTGCAAGAAGTGCAGATTTATCCAATGATTCAATATAATAATTTTTTTCATCAAATTTATTAATCATAAATTCACTTAAATCTATAATTAAAGGGACTATAGACTTATTTTTAGAATTTTTATAATAAATATTAAAAGCTAGCAAAGTTTTAAGTCCTTCATCAAAGGATAAATTGTAAAGTGCTTCTTTATAATCTAAAAACATTTGTAAAATTTGATTAGAAAATTCCTCATAATCTGTTTTTACTTGCTCATTATCTTCATATTTAGAATATAAATAGTAAGCATTCATCATAAATGCTTGATCACTAAATGCAAATTTTCTATTTTTATCAATTAAATTAGTTTCTTTAGAATTATTTTCAAATAGACTTTTTTTAGGTATAAATATTCCTTCAGCATTTCTTAAATTTTCATAATAAAAATCCAGTTGTTCATGAGCTAATTGTCTATATCCTTTTGCCAATTGATAATTACTAGAATCTTTGCTTAAAAAAGAATAATAATCACTAAGTTCTAGTAATGACATTGTAAGTAAAGCATTTGTTGTTGGAATAATTTCACGTTTAAAAGAAGATGAATCAAATCCGTTTGAAGTTTTATTATGCATAAAAATTGGGGATGATTTTTTATATAAACAGAGTACTGGAGAAAATTTACTTAATATGCTAATATCTTTTGTAGATGCAATTTTTTTAGCACTTCTAGAAGATAAAGTATATCCACATTTAGAATTTAGAGCTAGTAGTTTTACAGCTTCTTTTGATAAGTGAAAAAGCTGACCACATATTTCACAATGTGATAAGCTATTCATTCGAAAAAATGGACCTATATATCTCAAAATATTTCACCTCATATATAATTCTTATAATAATTAATATGAGATAAAATTAAAAAAAGTGCATAAAACTAAAAAATGATACAAAGTATATATAAAATATTTTTAAATTGGTTTAATATAAGGAGGCAATTTTAGTGAGGATAGATGGAAGAAGAAATGATCAGGTAAGACCTACTAAAATAACTAGGAATTACACAAAATATGCAGAAGGTTCTGTATATATAGAGGTAGGAGATACAAAAGTTCTTTGTAATGTATCT
Source organism: Clostridium sp. (assembly GCF_030532265.1). Taxonomy (GTDB): domain Bacteria; phylum Bacillota; class Clostridia; order Clostridiales; family Clostridiaceae; genus Clostridium. The sequence goes on from NZ_JAUNLM010000036.1 coordinate 20,323, forward strand.
ATTGAAGATAAAGTACCACCATTTTTAAAAGGTTCAGGGGAAGGATGGATTACTGCAGAATATAATATGCTTCCTAGATCAACTGGAACAAGAAAGGTTAGAGATATAGCTAGATTAAAGATTGATGGAAGAACTATGGAAATACAAAGATTAATAGGTAGAGCATTGAGATCTGTTGTTGACTTAAAAGCTTTAGGTGAAAAAACTTTATGGATAGATTGTGATGTTATACAGGCTGATGGGGGAACAAGAACAACATCAATAACTGGAGCATTTGTTGCTATGGTTGATGCTGTAAATAAACTTCATAAAGAAAAGCCTTTTAAGGTTTATCCTATAAGAAGCTTTGTTGCTGCAACAAGTATAGGTATAGTAAACGGTGAAAAAATTATAGACTTATGTTATGAGGAAGATTCAAATGCAAAAGTAGATATGAATATAATTGGAACTCATGAAGGTGAGTTTGTTGAAGTACAAGGAACAGGTGAAGAATCACCAATGACAAGAAGTGAGCTTAATGAATTATTAGATTTAGGTGAAAAAGGATTAAAACAAATGATAGAGATTCAAAAAAGTGCTCTTAAGATGGATGCTTTATGGATTGGAACAGGAGGTCAATAATGAAAAAATTAATATTGGCTAGTAATAACCAAAAGAAGATAAAAGAAATAAAAACTATATTAAAAGAAATGAATCTAGAAATAAAATCTTTAAAAGATGAAAATATAAATATTGATGTAATAGAAGATGGAAATACATTTAAAGAAAATGCAACTAAAAAGGCCAGTGAAATAAGAAATTATCTATTAAATAGAGGAGATAGTGATTTTATAGTTATGGCTGATGATTCAGGATTAGAAGTAGATTATTTAAATGGAGAACCAGGAATATATTCAGCAAGGTATGCAGGAGAGCATGGAAATGACAATGAAAATAATAAAAAATTATTAGAAAAGTTAAAAGGTGTACCTATGGAAAATAGAGGAGCAAAATTTGTGTGCCATTTAACTTTAATAAATTCAGAAGGTAAAGTTTTAGATATATGCGGAGAAGTAGAAGGTAAAATAATTGAAAGTTTAAATGGAGAAGGTGGATTTGGTTATGATCCTTTATTTTATTATGAAGGATTTAATAAAACTTTTGGAGAAATAGGAGCAGAAGAAAAAAACAAGGTTAGCCATAGGGGAGTTGCTTTAAAAAAATTAAAAGATAATATTTTTGATATGTTGTAGGAGGTATTATGTTAATAGCTGTAGTTAGTGATACTCATAGAATTCAAGAATATATTGAGGTTGCAAAAGAAAAAATAGCAACTGCAGATATTTTAATACACTTAGGTGATAATGTTGATGATGTCTCAGAATTATCAAGAGATTTTAATGGTGAAGTATATGCTGTATTAGGAAATTGTGACTATTCAAATGAATATCCTGTAGAAAGAATTATAGACATAAATGGATTTAAGATATTTGCAACACATGGACATAAATATAGAGTTAAATATGATTTGAACAATATTTACTATAGAGCACAAGAATTAAATGCTAATATAGCTCTTTTTGGGCATACTCACCAAGAATTAATAATTAATCATAATGGTATAATATTAATGAATCCAGGTAGTGTTTCCTTACCAAGAGGTAGGGGAAGGAGTATAGGTTTTATAGAAATTGAAAATGGAAAAGAACCTGAAGTATATTTGGAAAGTTTAGAGTAGTTATATTATGAGATTAAATTATTAATAAGCAGATTGTTTTATTGATAATTTATTTATAAAATTATTGATATAATAGAAAAGTATAAAGTGTTAAATTAAATTAGAATTTTTTTAAAAAAAGTATTGACGTATTAAGTTTGATAATGTAGAATAGTCATTGTCGTTGCGAGAGAGAACAGATGAAACGAGAGGTTCCGAAAGCAATAGATGATGACTCAACGGGGTGTGGCGCAGATGGTAGCGCGCATGGTTTGGGACCATGAGGTCGCAGGTTCGAGACCTGTCACCCCGACCACTTAAAATCAAGTTTTATATTGACAAGGAAGTTTAAAACTTGTATAAAAGATAAGGTGTTTGATTGTTGACTTAATAATCAGATAGTAAAGAGAAAAAGAATATGCGGGTGTAGCTCAATGGTAGAGCCCTAGCCTTCCAAGCTAGTTACGAGGGTTCGATTCCCTTCACCCGCTCCACTTTGAAAAGAACTTCAAAAAAGTTCTTGACAAAAAATAAAGAATGATTTATAATAATAAACGTTCTGAGATGCGTTTTTAGCTCAGCTGGATAGAGCAACGCCCTTCTAAGGCGTGGGCCAG
>NZ_JAUNLM010000037.1 GCF_030532265.1 Clostridium sp.
GTTGATGCTCCACTTCTTACATTTAATGCACTTGCTGTTACTGTTCCTGTTTTTATTGAGGTATCAGGCTTTTCAGTTGGTTTTTCTATAGGCTTGTCCTCTGGTTTAACTTCTGGAGTTGAATTATTTCCATTTAATTTTATATTATCTTTTAAATATTTTTCTACTCCATCTGCAACTGCCTTTGCTAGTTTTTCTTGATATTTTTCATCCCTTAACTTATTAGATTCTTCTTTATTTGAAATAAATCCAGCTTCAAAAAGTGATGATGGCATTTCACTTTCTCTTAAAACTGCAAAATTAGCATTTTTAACACCTCTATTAAATGCTCCAGTTTCCTTTATTCCATTATCTTGTATATCATCACTTAATGGTTTATGAGCTATTTTATCTTTATGATAATATGTTTCCATTCCATAAGCTGATTCTTTCTCAAATGAGTTTATATGATTTGATACAAATATATCTGCTCCATATTGATTTGCCATTTCTGCTCTTTCATCTAATGAAAGATATATATCAGAAGTTCTACTCATTTTAACTTCTATACCTTTCTCTTCTAATTTCTTTTGTATCTTTAATCCTATTTTTAAATTTAACTCATCTTCTTTTAGTCCAAAAGCAGAGCTTCCATCATCATGCCCACCATGTCCTGGATCTATAAATACTTTGTAATAACTTCTATCCACTTCTTTTGGAGAATTAGAAGAATAAAACAATTTACTATTAGAAACATAAATTTCTATTACATGAACTTTATTTCCAATCTTTTTACTTAAATAAACAGTTCCTTCTTTTTTAGGTGTAACAACCCCTGTGTTGCTAATTGATACTATGTCTGAATTTGACATTTTAGCATTTTTATATTTTGATAAATTTAAAGTTTCACCAAATTTTAATGAAACTCCATTTTCTACAACTACTTCTTCACTTCCATACCCTTCAGTTACTGATAAAAATTGCTCTTCTAAGTTTGATATACTATCTGCAGTTGTTGTATTTTCGAAAAATGGTGCAGATGATATAGCAAACATAATTAAAGCCGCTTTTATTATCATTTTTAATTTTTTACTTTTCAAAAAAACACCTCTCATTTATCTCAATTTTATTTGTTAACAATTTTAATAATTTAGCAACAATTTTATTATAATATAAACATTTTATTCATTCAACTTCTTCCAATTTTCTCCTAAAATTTTCACAAAATCATAAAAAAACTGATATTAAACTAAAAACTAATTATTATAGACTAAATATATTAAACAATTTAATCTATAACAATAAAATTTAATATAATATCAGTTTTAACTTTATAAATTATTTATTTTAATTGTTTTATATTTAATTTTCTTTTAAACTTATAGCTTTCATAGAACTTTTTATAATTCTAAATAAGAAAAATCCTACTACTAAATTTATTGCTATTGCTGGAATTACAACTACAACAAATAATGAAGTAAAGCCTGCTGGCAACCCAACTAAAATACTTGCTGATAATAAAAATGTTAATCCACTAACTAAAGTTCCAATTGGAAATATTATTAAACTTTCAATAACTTTTTTCTTATTATCTGAAATATTTTTTATTAATTTCATTTTATTTATTATCATAATAAGGATAAACATTAAATTAACTGTAACTAACTTATCTATCATATTAGGGAGTTGTCCACCAGGAAACTTAGTTGTCATTGCTGTAAATATTCCTGTAATTATTCCTGATATTAAGCATGTTTTATAATTATTTTTATTTATCATCATAATTATAAATAACATAATAAGAGCAAAATCTGGTTGCATAGGTAATCCAAGTGCTGGCGTAACTTGATGAAGTATAGCACCTATTCCTAGTAATAATGCATTAATTATCATTTTTTTTGTTTTTTCAATATTTCTCATATATATTTCTCCTTTTCTACTTAATTTTTTATTTTTCATCCATTCTCCTAGTTCTTCATCATTTCATAACACTTAAATCACCTCCTTTAATTTTTATTAATAAAAAAACGCCCCATGAACTAAATCATAGGACGAATAAACTTTCCGCGTTGCCACCTAAATTGTGATTAATTATGTATTAATCACCACTCTAAAATTCAAGTACTATCATACTCTATCTGCTATAAGGTGCAGCCCACCATAAATGCTACTCTCTAAAAATAGATTTCGTTTTATTCCTAAAAGGTCCATTCAATAAATTTCTTCTTGCTAGTATCTCACCATCACTAACTCTCTTTAATAAAGCTTAACTTACCTACTCTTCCTTCTAAAACGGATTATCAATATTAAATTTTCTTTTACTATATAATATCATTTTTTTAAGTTTTTGCAACCAATTTAATTAAATTTTTGTATAATTTATTATACTTATAATAGATTCATAATAAAAGGTTACATAATCATAATGCTTTTCTTCTCTCATTTCTTTTTCTGTATCTTTAATGAGTTTTACATTATCAGTAATTATATTATCTACACCTAACCTTAACATCTTTTCTGCACTTTCTTTATCATTTATAGTAAATGCATGAACCTCTTTCCCTATTGCATGAAGAGCATAAACGGTCTTTGAATTTATTAAAGATTGTTCCATACTAAAAAAATCTACATTTAAGTTTTCAAAATCTCCAAACGCTGCAAGAACAATGTATCCAACTTTTATTTTAGGATTAATTTTTTTCATCTCTTGAAGAGAATTAAAGTTATTTGAAGATATTATAACATCATTATCCATATGATTTTCTTCTATTATTTTATTAACATTTTCAACTAACTTATCATCTTTTCCTTTTGGCTTAAGTTCAATATTAAGCTTTATTTTCCCTTTTGACTTTTTTAAAACTTCATCTAATGTTGGTACTTTTTCTCCTTTATATTTAGATGAAAAAAATGACCCATTATCTAACTCTTTTATTTGAGCTAAAGTTAAATCTTTTGGAGCTTTGTGTACTCCTGAAGTTCTTTTAAATGTATTATCATGAAGTAATATAGTTTTTCCATCTTTTGTAGTTTGTACATCAATCTCCGCAAAATTAGCTCCTTGCTTTATGGCTTCATTTATTGCTGATAAAGTATTTTCTGGTGCATCTTTACTTGCTCCTCTATGTGCAGTTATTTGAGCTTTATCATTAATTACTCTATTAAATACTGTTCCATAAGCAATTGTTCCACTATAAATAGTAAAGCAAATTATAAGTACAAATACGAACCAAGTTGATCCTATTTTTGAAAAATTATATAAGGAATTTTTTTTGTAATCCTCAAATGTTTTAAATACTCTCTCTTCTACATTATCTTTTTGAATATTATAGTAAAGTTCAACTAAAAAACTTACAAAAAGAGGAGTTATTAGAATAGTTATTATTACAAAAATAATAAAAAATAAAATTAATAAAAATCCAAGAACCATTTTGCTAGCATAAGATTCTGGTCCTAATATATATTCTCCAATTGAAATTCCACCAAATAAAAATATTGAAACTATTATTATTGAAACCAGTATTAAAACTATTTCAAATAAAAGAATAGATTTTAATATTAACCATTTATTTTTCTTATATAATTTATTACTTCTTTTTATTGCATCTTTTCCTTTTACCTTTTCAATAACAACTATTGGAATTGAAAGTATCCACCTTAATAATAAAAATATTAAAGTTAACCCTATTAAGACTAATAACCCCTTTCCTAATAAAGTTTTTTTAAGTTCTATAGTTATAAATGGAGGTATTGAATAATCTCTAATAAGTGAACTACAAAGTCCAACTCCTGTTAAAGGCCCTATAACACCTGTAATTAATATAAGTGGAATTATACCTACATCAATTATATTTTTTAATATACCAAATACATTAAATATACTATCTATAACCTTAACCTTATTTCCTCTATGAGATTCTACCCCAATATATGTAAGTGCACCTATCTCAATAAAAATCATACCAAAAGCCATAATAAGTAATAAAAATATACATATTAATCCCTTAATACTTAACCCAAATGTTATAAAATCCTTGTTAGTCAAAGAGAAAAATCCTTCTATTTTCATAAAATACTTAAGTATAAAATAAATAATTGGTGCAAATATAAAAGCAGTTAAAATTCGATAACACATTTCAAAATATGTACATGCCCAAAAATTTATTTTAAAATTTTTATATGTATTATTTATTAAGCTTAATACATTTATTTTTTCTTTAGTATTTTTAGACTTCATAGCTAAAAGCCTCCCTATTTAAATATTTCCCCTTAAATGTACTTAAAACATTCTATATATTTAATATATACTAAAAGCTACTAGATACTAAACTTATCTAGTAGCTTTTTAAAATTTTTATTTAATCTGAAATTCGTGATAACCATATTGCAGCTGCTATTATAAATAAACCGCCAAGTAACTGGAATGCAGTTAATGTTTCACCATATACTAAGTAAGCAAAAAAACTACCTAATACCGGCTCTAACGCAACAAGTACTGATGCTACTCCTGTTTCTATATAATCAGTTGCTTTTACATATGCTATATTAGCTATAAATGTGCTTAATACACCTATTGATAATATGTTAGCTATAACAAATGCAGGTGATGCATTATTTGTTACGGCTGTTCCTATTGCATCAAAGTTTGTAAAGAATGCTAATGCTATTGTACTAAATATAAATCCATATATAAGCATACTATCCTTTGAATATGTACCGACAAAAAATCTAGGTATTACAAGTTGTAGGGCAAATAATATTCCAGTTGAAAGTCCTATTAAAAGACCTACTATGTCAAGATTTTCAAGTCCAACACCAAATATGTTTGAAATTAATATACAACCAGTTATTGCAAGTAATATTATTATTGCTTTTCTTGCAGTTATTTTTTCTTTAAAAAATATTGCATTAAATATAGTTACCCATATTGGATTAGTAAACATAAGTACTGTTGCAACAGCAATTGGTACTCTTTCCACTGCAATATTAAACGTAGTGAATGATAATCCAAAGGTAACTATTCCATAAATACCACTAATTATAATTCCTTTTAAATCAATACTAAATGCTTTTCTGTTAAAAATTAATAAAAATATTGAAAATCCTATTGATGCTATTAAGCATCTGAAAAATGAAATACTCATTGAATCTATTCCTGAATTTGCAAGTGTTCTACTTGTAACACCCATCATACCCCAAAAAAGAGTTGCAATCAACACAAGAGAGATTCCTTTTTTCTTATTATTCATTTCAAGCCTTCCTTTCTGTCCAATTTAGTAAAATATTATGTAAATTCAATGTGTTTAATGTTTACATTGAACAAATAACATTGTACTATATATTTTAAAAAATTTCTTATTTTAAACTTATTGTTTACATTTTAGACATATAAAAATCTATTAATTAAATTAAATTAATAAATTTATTGTAAAATTAAATTTATTTCTAAATAATTTTTTACTAAATTATAAACTAAAATAATTTTAATTAATACAAATTTTATTTATATCATTTAATTTATATTCTAATAAACAAAAAATCCTTAATTGTATTTAATAATACAATTAAGGATTTATACTTACTTATTTACTTAAATATTCATCTATTGCATTTGCAGCATCTTTACCTGCACCCATTGCAAGAATTACTGTTGCTGCACCTGTTACTGCATCTCCTCCAGCATAAACTCCCTCTCTTGAAGTTTTACCTGTGTGTTCCTCTGCAACAATACATTTTCTTTTATTTATATCAAGTCCTTTTGTTGTTGATGAAATTAATGGATTAGGTGATGTTCCAAGAGACATTATTACAGTATCAACATCCATAACAAATTCTGATCCCTTAACTTCCACAGGTCTTCTTCTACCTGATTCATCAGCTTCTCCAAGTTCCATCTTTACACATTTCATTCCACTAACCCATCCATTTTCATCTGTTAATATTTCAGTTGGATTAGTTAAAACATCAAATATTATTCCTTCTTCTTTTGCATGATGAACTTCTTCTATTCTTGCTGGAAGTTCTGCTTCACTTCTTCTGTATACAATGTGTGTCTCAGCGCCAAGTCTAAGTGCTGTTCTTGCAGCATCCATAGCAACATTACCACCGCCTACAACAGCTACTTTTTTACCTACTCTTACTGGAGTTTCATATTCATCTTTAAATGCTTTCATTAAATTTACTCTTGTTAAAAATTCATTTGCTGAAAATACTCCATTTGCATTTTCGCCCTTAATTCCCATAAATCTTGGAAGTCCAGCTCCTGAGCCTATAAATACGGCATCAAAATCTTCTTCATTTAAAAGCTCATCAATAGTTATAGTTCTTCCTATAATAACATTTGTTTCAATTTTAACACCTAATTTTTTTATATTCTCAATTTCACTCTTTACTACTTTTTCTTTTGGCAGTCTAAATTCTGGAATACCATATACTAAAACTCCACCAGGTTCATGAAGTGCTTCAAATATAGTTACATCATAACCTTTTTTTGCTAAATCTCCAGCACATGTAAGTCCAGCTGGACCACTTCCTATAACTGCTACCTTTTTACCTTTTGACTCTTCTTTTTCTGAAAGGTCTATATTATGTTCTCTAGCCCAATCAGCTACAAATCTCTCAAGTTTACCTATTGAAACAGCATCTCCCTTTACACCTAGAACACATTTACCTTCACATTGTGTTTCTTGTGGGCATACTCTACCACAAACTGCTGGAAGTGCACTATATTTAGAAATTATTTTTGCTGCTTCTTCAAAATTTCCTTCTGAAACTTCTTTAACAAAACCTGGTATATCTATTGATACAGGACAACCTTTTCTACACATTGGATTTTTACATTGAAGGCATCTTTTAGCATCTTTAATAGCCTCTTCTTCATTATATCCTAAGCAAACTTCTTCAAAATTAGTTGCACGAATCTTTGGATCTTGTTCTCTTACTGGTATTCTAATCATTCTTTCTTTCATATCCATTAGTCCTCACCTCCACAATGACCACATCCACCATGGTGTGTATCTCCTTCTATTTCCTTTAATATCGCTCTTCCTTCTTCTGTTTTATACATAGCTTGTCTTCTCATTGCTTCATCGAAATTAACTAAATGTCCATCAAATTCTGGACCATCAACACATGCAAACTTAACCTCATCTCCAACAGTTACTCTACATGCACCACACATTCCAGTTCCATCAACCATAATAGGATTTAAGCTTACTATTGTAGGAATATTTAACTCTTTAGTTAACATACATGTAAATTTCATCATTATCATTGGACCTATAACTATAGCTTCATCATACTTTTTACCTAAGTCCTTAACTAAATGATTTAACATATCAGTAACTCTTCCATTAAATCCATATGACCCATCATCAGTAGCTATATATAAATTATTAGCTACCTTTTTCATTTCATCTTCTAATATTAATATGTCTTTACTTCTAGCACCTATAATAACATCAACATCTATACCATGTTCTTTCATCCACTTAACTTGAGGATATACTGGAGCTGCTCCTACTCCACCTGCAATAAATATAATATTTTTTTTCTTTAAATCTTCTATATTTTCTGACACGAAGTCACTAGGCCTTCCAAGAGGTCCCACAAAATCACTTATGTAATCATTGACTTCTAAGTTTTCTAAATCTTTAGTTCCTTTACCAACTACTTGGAATACTATACTAACAGTTCCTTTTTCCTTATCGAAGTCTGCTATTGTTAGAGGAATTCTTTCCCCGTGTTCATCTATTTTTATAATTATAAATTGTCCTGGTTTTGCTGATTTTGCAATTCTCTTAGCTTCTATATCCATTAAATATATATTGTCTGTAAGTTTTCTTTTTGAAACTATTTTATACATAAATTTTATACACCTCTTTATTCACATTAATAGAAGGATTATTTTCAAAAAGAAAAGTCTTAAAATACAAGACTAACACTAGAAATTTCAAGAAAAATCTTATGCTTAGCTAGTATTCTAAGGCTTTTCTCACCATGAAACTAAATACTAAAAATTAACTTCTTCTCCATAGAAAGCAGCTTTATAAAGTCTAGCCATTTGATCATTGTCTATCTTTCTTGGATTTGTAGCTGTACATGCATCTAAAACTGCATTTTCTGCCATATATGTTAAATATGATATGAATTCAGCTTCATCTACTCCATAATCTTTAAATGTTTTTGGAATATTTAGCTCTTCATTTAATTTTCTTATTAATTTAACTAATGATTTTGTTAATTCTTTATTGTTCTTTCCTTCAAGTTCAAGCATTTTTGCTATTTTTGCATATCTTTCTTCACATTCTACTGAGTTAAATTCTATAACTGATGGAAGTAATATAGCATTAGCACATCCATGTGGTACATGGAATACTCCTCCTATTTTATGAGCCATTGAGTGAACAATTCCAAGTGAAACATTACTAAATGCCATTCCTGCTAAACATTGAGCATCATGCATTTCACTTCTTGCTTCCATATCTCCATCATATGATTTCTTTATATTATCTCTAACCATTTCAATAGCTTTAAGAGCTAATGGATCTGTAAAGTTATCTGCAATTGTTGATACATATGCTTCAATTGCATGAGTCATTGCATCCATACCTGTATGTGCAACTAATTTAGCTGGCATTGTTTCTGCAAGTTCTGGGTCTACTATAGCAATATCAGGTGTTATATTAAAATCAGCTAATGGATATTTAATTTTAGCTTTATAGTCAGTAATTACTGAAAATGCAGTAACTTCTGTTGCTGTACCACTTGTTGAAGCTATAGCTATAAATTTAGCTTTTTTTCTTAACTCTGGTAATCCAAATGGAACTATAGCTTGTTCAAAAGTAAAATCTGGGTATTCATAGAATATCCACATAGCTTTAGCAGCATCTATTGGTGAACCTCCACCAAGGCCTATAATCCAATCTGGTTCAAAGCTTCTCATAGCTTCTGCACCTTTCATAACTGTTTCAACTGATGGATCTGATTCAACACCATCAAAAACTTGAACTTCAAGACCTGCTTCTTTTAAATTGTCTTCTATTCTTTGTAAGAAGCCAAATCTTCTCATTGATCCTCCACCCATTACTATCATGGCTTTCTTACCTTTTATTTCTTTTAATACATCTATTGAACCTTTTCCATGATAAATGTCTCTTGGTAATGTAAATCTTGCCATATAAAAAACTCCCCTCAATTCATAATATTCAAAATTCTAATTTTTATTATCAACACTTAAATATATTAGCAACTTCCATGCCAATATTCCTATTTTAAAATAAATTCTCAAAAAACCTTGTAAGTATGTCATTTTTTTAACAAATTAAACTCAAATAAAAAAGTATATTTTTGTAATATATTATTACATGTATACTTTTGTACTGTATTTTTTTAGGACATTGTAATATTAATTAACATATTTTATTTTAATATATTCTATACTTGTTTATCTTATAATACAAAGTATTTCTGCTTATCCCTAAAGACTTTGCTGTTTTACTCATATTATAATCATTAAATTTTATTGCTCTTTCAATTAAAGTTTTTTCTATATCTTTTATATTAAATCCATTTCCTATTTTTATATATATTCCTTTATCATCATTTTCATTATCATAATTAATATCTTTTTCTTTTTTACATTTTCTTTTGCTTGTATCTACAGAAATTGCATTGCTCAATATATCTCCTGTAAATTCGTAGGACATATCACCATCTAAGTTAACTATATTTTCTATACAATTTTCAAGTTCCCTTATATTTCCTGGCCATGAATAATTTATTAACTTATTATATAAACTTTCGCTTATTTTAGGAACTTCTTTATTAAGTTTAAAAGCTTTCACTCTTAAGAAATGCTTTATTAATTTCTCTACATCTCCACTTCTTTCTCTAAGAGGCGGCAAATGTATTGGAATAACACTTAATCTATAAAATAAATCTTCTCTAAAGTTACCTTTGTTAACCTCTGACTTTAAATCCTTATTTGTAGCTGCAATTATTCTAACATCAATTGGAATTTCCTTATCACTTCCAACTCTACAAATTCTACCTTCTTGTATTACCCTAAGCAGATGTACTTGCATTTCAAGTGGCATTTCTCCAATCTCATCTAAAAATATTGTTCCTCCATTTGCAAGTTCAAATTTTCCTATTTTCCCACCTTTTTTAGCTCCTGTAAAAGCTCCTTCTTCATATCCAAAAAGTTCACTTTCTATTAAATTTTTTGGTATTGCACCGCAGTTTATAGCAACAAATTTATTTTCTCGTCTATAACTATAATTATGTATTGCTTGTGCCAAAATTTCCTTTCCTGTACCACTTTCCCCTTGAATTAATATTGTAGAAGGACTGTTGGCTACTATCTTACAGTTTGTTATTACATTTGATATAGCATCGCTCTCCCCTAATATATCATCAAAAGTTTTATAAGCACCTAAATCTTTATTAATTATTCTTTCACCTTCATTAGTAATTATAATAACTGCACCAACAATTTTATTATTTAATCTTATAGCTTTTATTTTTAAAGCTATTTTTTTATTAAATAATTTCATTTCTTTTATATATGCATTGTAGTTTTTGCTTTTAAAACTCATATATATATTATTCCATCCTGGAATAATGCTCTCAATTCTCTTTCCTATCAAATCTCCTTGTACAATATCTAATAATTCTATAGCTAAATTATTTACATTATTAATATTCCCATCAGAATCAACAGTAATTATTCCTTTTCCAACATTGTTTATTACACTTCCTACATAATTATAGGTTTCTTTTAAAACATCACTAATATGACTTCTTTCCAATTCATTTTCTATTGCTTTAACACCAAATAACACTAACCCTAATGTATGTGGATGCTTATTAGTCCAATCAGATGTTAAGTTAAGTGTTCCTATTATATTTCCATCTATTCCATGTATAGGTGCTGCAGAACATGTTAAACTTTTAAATATATCTATATAATGTTCATCTGCAGTTACTTGAACAGGTCTATCCTCCTCAAGAGCTATTGCCATTGCATTTGTTCCTATATTCTTTTCATCCATATACATTCCATTTTTTATATTAACTTTTTCATATTCTTTTATTACTTTATCTTGTCCACTCACATGTAATATACATCCTTCTTTATCTGTAAGTACTATTATAAAATTTTCATCTCTTAGTACATCTTTAAATATATCCATATAAATTTTTGATGTCTTTATAAGTTCACAGTTTTCTTTAAGAAGCTTTTCTAATATATCATTTCTAATGCTTTTATTTGATGTTTTTATATCCTCTTTTATTCCATACTTTTTACTTCTTTCATGTGAGTTAATAATTAAATTTCTATTATTAAATTCCATATAAGCTCCCCCTAATGATATGCTTATTCAATATTTTCCACATTTACTATTATAATACTAAATCTAGCGTTGTATAAACATATTTATACAATATTTACATTAATTTATCTTGTAAATCAATAAAACAAAAAGAGTACTCTAGAATTACTAAAATACTCTTTAAAATTAATATCTATTCTTGTTTTTAAGTTCTCTTTGCATTTCTCTATTATGAGCTTTTTCAAGTAAAGAATCTCTTTTATCATAATTCTTTTTACCCTTACAAACTCCAAGAGCAACTTTTACTCTTCCATTTTTTAAATACAATGATAAAGGTACAAGAGTTAATCCTTCTCTTGATACAAGACCTGCTAATCTACCAATTTCTGATTTATGAAGAAGTAATTTTCTATCTCTTAATGGATCTTCATTAAATATATTACCTTGTTCATAAGGACTTATATGCATTCCTCTTATAAAAATTTCCCCATTTCTAACTTCCGCATAACAATCTTTAAGATTAGCTCTACCATTTCTTATTGATTTTACTTCTGTTCCTACTAAAACTAATCCAGCTTCAATAGTTTCTTGTATAAAATAATCATGTCTCGCTTTTCTATTTTCTACTAAAGAATTTGAATTTTTCTTTCTTGCCATCTTGTTCACCTACTTCTAAATACAAAGTTATACATTAATAAAATTATATTATATATTTTATTTATTATCAATTCTGCAATTTAATAGTTTACTTATATATATTTTTTTAACATAATATAAAAACATCTTAAAATAAGGGGCATATAGCCCCTTATTTTAATTTAAATATTCTATTCTTCTTCTAATTCCTTTTCAATAAGCAATTCTTCAATTTCACCATTAGCTAAAGCCTCTTTTACTTTTCCTTTAACATATGGTATTTTTTCTTGAAGCTCTTTTAAAGTATTTTCGTCTTCATCATTTTCATTATCTTCTAATAAATCAAAATAAATTTCTCTACTTTCTATATCAACTCTGCTACATTTAACTTTTACTTCATCACCAAGTCTATAAATTTTCTTTGTTCTTTCTCCAATTAATGCTAGATGATTTTCATCATATACATAATAATCATCTTCTAATGAATTTATATGAACTAAACCTTCGATTGTGCTTGGAAGTTCTACAAACATACCAAATGAAGTAACTGAAGATACAATTCCGTCAAATTCTTCTCCAATTCTTTCTTCCATGTATTCTGCTTTCTTTAAATCATCAACTTCTCTTTCTGCTTCTTGTGCAACTCTTTCTGTTTCTGATGATTGTTTTGATGCATAATCAACTATTCCTATAAGCTTCTTAGCTCTTCCACCATCAATTTTACCATTTAATTGTTCTTTTATTATTCTGTGTATTTGAAGATCTGGATATCTTCTAATTGGTGATGTAAAATGACAATAATATCTTGCAGCTAATCCAAAATGACCAAGGCTTTCTGGAGAGTATCTAGCTTTCATCATTGATCTTAAAAGTAATGTACTAACTACTGTTTCTTCTTTTTTACCCTTAACTTTTTCAAGTACTTCTTGAAGACATCTTGGATGTATATCTTGACTCATCTTCATTGTATATCCAAGATTATAAATAAATTCTCTAAATTTCATAAGTTTTTCTTCATCTGGATTTTCGTGAACTCTATATACAAACGGTAAATTAGTCCAATACATATATTCTGCTATAGTTTCATTACAAGCAAGCATAAATTCTTCTATTATTCTATTTGCAATTTCTCTTGGATACGGTTTAATTTCTATTGGTTTTCCAAGTTCATTTAAAGTTATTTTTGCTTCTTCAAAATCAAAATCTATAGCTCCTCTTCTCATTCTTTTTTTGTTTAATATATTAGCTAACTCTTCCATAGCTAAAAAATCATCATAAAGATAATCATATTTTTTTATTAATTCTTCATCTTTATCCTTTAAAATTTTAGTTACATCAGTATATGTCATTCTCTCATTTGTTCTTATTATACCTTCATGTATCTCATGATCAACTACCTTACCATTTTTATCTATAATCATTATGCAACTAAGAGTTAATCTATCTACCTTTGGATTAAGAGAACATAACCCATTTGAAAGTTTTTTAGGTAACATTGGAATTACTCTATCTATAAGATATACTGATGTTCCTCTCTTTAAAGCTTCTTTATCTAAAGGATTGTTTTCTTTAACATAGTGAGTAACATCGGCTATATGAACTCCAAGTTTAAATTTGCCATCTGGTAATCTTTCTATTGATACAGCATCATCTAAATCTTTAGCATCTTCTCCATCAATAGTTACCATTTTTACATCTCTAAAATCAGTTCTTCTTTCATATTCTTTTTTATCTATTTCTTCTGGTATTGAATCTGCAAATGTTAATACTTTAGTTGGAAAATCTTCTGGTAATCCAAACTTTTTAATTATTGTAAGTATATCAAGGCCTTTATCACCTTTTTTTCCTAATACTTCTTTAACTACCCCTTCAGGGCTTCTTCTTTTTTCAGGCCACTTAATAACTTCTACCAATACTACATCACCATCAGTAGCATTATTTTTATCTTTTTTAGAAATAAATATATCTTGATGTAATCTTGTATCTTCAGGAACTACAAATCCAAAGTTTCTACTGCTTTCATAAACTCCAATAATTGTTTTATTAGCTCTTTCTATTACATCAACAACTTCCCCTTCTCTTTTCTTACCATTTCTATCATCTCTAGTTATTTTAACTAAAACTCTATCACCATTCATGGCACTATTCATAGATGATGCAGAGATAAATACATCCTTTTCCCCTTCTACTTCAGATATTAAAAAACCAAAACCTCTTGGATGTCCTTGAAGTCTTCCTGTTATTAAACCTGACCTCTCCGGAGTTGAGTATTTTTCTTTTTGGTTTCTAACTATTAACCCTTCTCTTTCCATTGTCTTAAGTACTTTTTTAAAAGCTTTATATTCATTAGACTTTATATCAAAAACTGCTGTTAATTCACTAAGGTCCATTGGTTTATATGCATCTTCTTGCATAAATTGTAATAATGTATCTTTTATTCCCATCGTGTTCCTCCATTTTATATTTATATTATTCTTAGTATATATTCTCCATTCCAACAATATATTATTCTACCTATATAGTACCATATTATATACTATAATTCCTTAATTAGAAAATTATATTAAAAGCTTTTTTAAATATTAATTTTCATTATAAAATTAGAGCTAAATAATATAAAGTTTAAATATTACTTAGCTCTTTTATTTTAAATACTAATTATAAGTTTATAAAATCTAAAATAATATTCCTCCAAATTCAACTATAAGTGGAGCAAATACAACTGCAACTATTGTCATAAGTTTAATTAATATATTCATACTTGGTCCTGAAGTATCTTTAAAAGGATCTCCTACAGTATCTCCAACTACTCCAGCCTTATGAGAGTCGCTTCCTTTTCCTCCACAAGCTCCTCCTTCAATATATTTTTTAGCATTATCCCATGCTCCACCTGCATTTGACATTAATATAGCCATCATAACTCCAGTTATAACTCCTCCTGCAATCAATCCAGCAAGGGCCTCTTTACCTAATAATAATCCAACAACTATTGGAGATAAAACAGCTATTATTCCTGGTATTATCATTTCTCTAAGAGCTGCTCTTGTTGATATTTCAACACAAGTTGAATAATCAGGCTTTTCTATTCCTTTTAATAGACCTGGCTTTTCCTTAAATTGTCTCCTTACTTCTTCAACCATTTCACCAGCCGCTTTACCAACTGATTGCATTGTTAAAGCTCCAAATAAAAAAGGAAGCATCCCCCCAATTAAAACACCAACTAAGGTTAATGGATTTAATAAATTTATTGTTTCTAAATTAACAGCTTGGGTATATGATGCAAAAAGAGCTAATGCTGTAAGAGCAGCTGAACCTATTGCAAATCCCTTTCCAATGGCAGCTGTTGTATTACCAACTGAATCTAATTTATCTGTAATTTCTCTAACACTTTCATCTAATTCACTCATTTCAGCTATTCCACCTGCATTATCAGCAATCGGTCCATAAGCATCAACTGCAACAGTTATAGCCGTTGTTGAAAGCATTCCTACAGCAGAAATAGCTATAGAGTATAACCCTAATATTGAATTTTCTGAACCTCCTGTAAAGAAATAAGATATTAATATTCCAATAACAATTAAAAGTATTGGTATAACTGTTGATTTCATCCCAACTGCTAATCCTGCTATTATATTAGTTGCAGCTCCTGTTTCACTTTCTTTAGCTATAAACTTAACTGATTTATAATCTGAAGATGTATAAACTTCTGTAATTTTTCCAATTAAAAGTCCAACACATACTCCAACTAAAACAGGTATAAATAACTTTAAGCTAGAAAACAAATATAAAGAAGTTATTAAACTTAATATAAGTGCTATAAATCCTGATAAAAAACTACCTAAATTAAGAGCTTTTTGCGGCTCATTTCCTTTATAAGATTTTACTATATACATTCCTATAAGTGATGATAAAATTCCAACTCCAGCAAGTACTAATGGATATAATATAGCTTCCTTTCCTACCGAAACAGAAAGTACAGAACCTAAAGTTATTGCAGATATTATAGAACCTACATAAGATTCAAAAAGATCTGCTCCCATTCCACACACATCACCAACATTATCACCAACATTATCAGCTATTACAGCTGGATTTCTTGGGTCATCCTCTGGTATTCCTGCCTCAACTTTACCAACCAAATCTGCACCAACATCTGCGGCTTTTGTATATATTCCTCCACCAACTCTTGCAAAAAGAGCTATTGATGAAGCTCCAAGACCAAAACCAGTTATATATTCTGCATTTAAATCAAATATATATGCAAATACTGTTAACCCCAAAATCCCAAGTCCAACAACAGAAAGCCCCATAACAGCACCACCTGAAAATGCTATTCCTAACGCCTCCTTCATTCCATGTGTTGCTGCACTTGCTGTTCTTACATTTGCTTTAACAGCTGTCCTCATACCAATATATCCAGCTATCATAGAAAATATTGCTCCAACTAAAAATGATATAGCTGTTTTATAATTTAAAAAAATAAAAATGAGTATAAAAATGCATACAACAAATATTGAAAGATACTTATACTCTTTTTTTATAAATGCCATAGCACCTTCTTCGATATGTGATGCAATTTCCCTCATCTTTTCATTTCCATCATCTTTTTTTATAATCCTACTTTTCATAATGAATAATACTATTAATGATATAATTCCACAGAGCAATGGTAATATTAAAATATTCATATTTACACCTCACTTAAGTATGTTTTAGCATAAATTATACTAATATATACCTATGAGTTTTGTATGATTATTAGAATTTAATACTTATATTTTTTAAAATTTTTATATAATAAAAAAATCTGATACAAACTTAAGTTTGTATCAGATTAAAGTTTAACTTGTGATTCCCACACATGTTATATCATATTTAAAACCATTGTGTTTATAGCAAATAGTAACATACTTACTATTGTTACTCTCTCTAACATAACTTCTTTTGTTCTTGATTTATTTCTTGAGAAGAAAGTATCGTTGTTACTTCCTTGAATAAGTCCGCTTAATGCATCAGACTTACTTGGTTGCATAAGTACTGATACAACAACAATAATTCCAAGTATAACCTCAAGTACTAATAAAGCTGTTTGCATGGGAACACCTCCTAATATCTAAACGCTAATTTTATACTATTTAACTTAATAAGTATATCATAAAGAAAAATTTATTTCTATACTCATCTTGAAAATTTATACAAAAATACGTTTATACTATTTTTTTATATTAAAGAAAGCATCCATTCCTCTATATTGAGCTACATCATCAAGTTCTTCTGCTATTCTTAATAATTGGTTATACTTAGCAACTCTTTCTGATCTTCCTGGTGCACCAGTCTTAATTTGACCTGCATTTACAGCTACAACTAAATCTGAAATTGTTGTATCTTCTGTTTCTCCTGATCTATGTGAAATTACTGCTGTATATCCAGCTCTATTTGCCATTTCAATAGCATCTAATGTTTCTGTTAATGTACCAATTTGGTTAAGTTTTATAAGTATTGAGTTTGCAATTCCCTTTTCAATACCCATTTTTAATCTTTCAGTATTTGTTACGAATAAATCATCACCAACTAATTGTATCTTATTTCCTAATCTTTCAGTCATGATTTTCCAACCTTCGTAATCTTCTTCTGCCATACCATCTTCTATTGATATAATTGGATATTTATTTACTAAGTTTTCATAGAATCCAACCATTTCTTCTGGTGTTAATGTTTTTCCTTCATGTTTTAATACATATTTACCATCTTCAAAGAATTCTGATGAAGCTGGGTCTAAAGCAATAAATATATCTTTTCCTGGTTTAAATCCAGCTTTTTCGATTGCTTCAATTATAACTTCAATTGCTTCTTCATTTGATTTTAAGTTTGGTGCAAATCCACCTTCGTCACCCACACCTGTTGAATATCCTTTTTCATTTAATAACTTTTTAAGAGCATGATATACTTCTGAACACATTCTTAATGCTTCTCTAAAATCACATGCTCCAGCTGGCATAATCATAAATTCTTGAAGGTCTACTGAGTTATCAGCATGTTCTCCACCATTTATAATATTCATCATTGGTACTGGTAAAACTTTTGCATTTACTCCACCAACATATTGATATAAAGGTAATCCTAAATATTCAGCTGCTGCTCTTGCTACTGCAAGTGATACTCCAAGTATAGCATTAGCTCCAAGTTTTCCTTTATTTTTAGTTCCATCTAACTCTATTAAAGTTTTATCTATAAATGTTTGATCTAATGCATTAAGACCAATAAGTTCATCTGCAATTGTGTCATTTACATTTTTAACTGCATTTAAAACACCTTTACCATTAAATCTTTCTTTATCTCCATCTCTAAGTTCTACAGCTTCAAATATACCTGTTGATGCACCTGATGGCACTGCTGCCCTTCCTATTGTTCCATCTTCTAAATATACTTCAACTTCAACTGTTGGAAATGATCTTGAGTCTAAAATTTCTCTTGCTACTATATCTACTATTTCTACATATTGTTTCATATGTAATCTCCTCCTTTAAATCTATTACCCTAAATATTATTTACAAGTTTGATATCTTTTATTTATATATATATTATAACTCTTTTATTGATAATGTCAATCAACTGATATTTTATTTCATTTTTATTAACATTATATCTATTTTTATAATACAATATTAGTTTATTTTTTATTTATAAAGTATAAAAAGCCCTAATAGGACTTTTTATACTTTATAAATATTCTATATTTTCCTTCTTAAAATATTTATCAAGTTGAATTTTCCAATACTTTGCTGATTTAGAGTCTATCTCATTAATATTATCTAAAAAAGTATTTAATACTCCAAGTTTATTAAGTTTTTTCATTAAATGTCTTGGAAAATCTACTTTCCTACTGTAACATCCTTTTGGATCTATCATCATAAGTTTAAAATCTTTTGTTACATATACATCTCTACATCTTGTATCTAATTTAGTAAATTTAAGCTTTTTAAATTCTTTTAATAGTTTATATATTTCTTTTGTTAATTCTTTACTTAAACCATTTCTCTTTATGTACTTATCTAAACGTATACCGTTTACTTTTTCTCTTATAATATACAATGAACCTGATGAATAAATTTTAGGAAAGTATTTTGATTTTTTACATTTAATTAATGTATTAGCCTCTGCTTTACATATTTTTTCCTTTTGGAATATTTTTATTATCTTATTTTCTGGTAGTTCAAATACTATTCCGTTATTTCCTTGCCCTAAATAGGTAGACTTTTTAAATAATTCTTCTGTTTTCTTATCAAAACAAACTGAATAATCATAATTTTTTCTCATTTTAGTATCCTAATTATATTATTTCTTACTATCATAATATTAAAGTTATTTTTTATTGTGATAATTTATAAAATTATTTAAATATATACATTTATTTATCTTTTACTTAAATTAAATAATAATATTATTATAATTATTATTTAAAAATTTAATATTAAAAAAATAACTATATAAAAATTAATTTATCATTTTTATAATTATTTTTTATGTTTTAAAGCATATAAAAATATTAATTTAGAAATATATAAAAATCCTAAATATTATATATTAGAAAGTAGATATACAAAATAAGAAAACTAGAAAAGATAAAGTTTAAATTTGAAATAATTTATTTTAAAAATATATAAAATACTTATATATATTTACTATTATTTTTATAATATTAAAATTTAAGATATTTAATTTATGTTATCATAAACATATATAGCTAATTTAAAGGAGACTTGATATTATGTCAAAAAATAAAAGCAAAGTTATTTTAATACCTATTATAATATTAATTGTAATAATACTTGGAGCTTTTTCTTTATATCAATTTTCATTTAAACCAAAGGTTCCAGTTACACCTATAACTTCAGAGATAAAAGTTGACCCATTAGAATTAGCACTAAAGCTTATTCCAAATGACTTAAATTTTTCTTTAAAAGAAATTGTAACAAAATCAAATATAGAACTTTCTGATGATGATTTAACTAATTTAGCCATACTTGCTATACAAAATGATCCTAACATAAATGATAAAATAGAAGGATTAAAAGTTTTAATTGATGGAAAATATTTAAATCTTTATATACAATTTAAATATTTAAACATACCTTTAGAAGCAAAACTTACTTTTTCTTGTTTTTCTAAAAATGGTAATGGAATACTTCATTATGAAGGTGGTAAACTTGGATTTATAAATATTAATAAAAACATTATATTTAATAATTTAACAAGTAATAATGCAATAGATGTTGATAAAGATAATTCTGATATAATACTTAAATTAAAAGATAATTACAATATAACTTTAAATTTTTTTGAGATAGTAAATGATACTTTAAAACTTGGAGTTCAAACTAAATTTAAATTATTTTAAATGAAATTTAGTTTAAAAATAAAAAAAACAACGATAAATTTAAAATCGTTGTTTTTTATTTATTTAATATATTATTTTTCTTTTACTACTTCTTTTTTTAGAAGAATAAACATCATTATAATTCCAATAGAAAATAATATGTGAGAAAGACCAGCTATTCCTGAAATCATAGCCCCTCCATTTAATAATAAAACTTGATCTATTCCTCTCCAAATAAACATTATAACCATGAAAGCTAGTCCAATATTGTATGTTAGAAAGAACTTATTAAAAAATCTATTTTCAGTTATTTTAAATTGTTTTTCAAATAATACAAGCAACAAAAATACCAAACTTCCCATTACAAATAAATGTACATGCATAACTGATAATGTAGTTTTTCCTACATAATCAAACATTCTTGTAAATTCACGATAAAAAACCCCAGATGCTAAAGCTAATATTGCATAAATAAATGATGTATTTATTAACTTCTTCATAACTCCTCCTAAATATTAATTATTATTTAATATATTTTATTTTACTATATTTTTATATTAAATAATATATTAAAAATTTATTTTTAATATTTAAAACTAAAATATAATATAAAATATATTTATATAAAAATAGAACCCACAATAAATATTGTGAGTTCCATAATTTTATTTATAATTATTTATTACTAAACATTATTTTATTAATGAATGTCCAGTCATTTCTTCTGGTTTATCTATACCCATTTCTTTAAGCATAGTTGGTGCTATATCTGATAATTTACCATCTTCTAAAGATTTTCCTTTTGAATGATTTGAAACCCAAACAAATGGAACTGGATCAGTTGTATGAGCTGTAAATGGATTTCCTGTTGAGAAATCTATCATTGTTTCTGCATTTCCGTGGTCTGCAGTTATAAATAATGATCCGTCTTTTTCTAATATCTTATCTGCAACTTTACCTAAACATTCATCTACAGTTTCAATAGCTTTAACAGCAGCTGGAATTACTCCTGTGTGTCCTACCATATCAGGATTAGCATAGTTTAATATAATCATATCATATTTATCACTATCTATTCTCTTAATTAACTCTTCTGTTACTTCATATGCACTCATTTCTGGTTTTAAATCATATGTAGCAACCTTTGGTGAAGCTATTAATGCTCTATCTTCATTTTCATTTGGCTTTTCTACTCCACCATTAAAGAAGAATGTTACGTGAGCATATTTTTCTGTTTCTGCTATTCTTAATTGATTTAATCCTTTATTTGCAACAAACTCTCCTAAAGTATTAGTTAATGTTTGAGCTTTAAATGCTACATTAACTCCTTCAAAAGTTTTATCATATTGAGTCATTGTAACAAAAGTTAATTGTAACTTTTCAGCATTAAATCCATCAAAATCTTTTTGAGTTAAAGCTCTTGTAAGTTCTCTAGCTCTATCAGGTCTAAAGTTAAAGAATATTACTGAATCTCCACTTTTAACTGTTGTAGTTGGGTGTCCATCTTCTAATATTACTGTTGGTAATACAAATTCATCAGTTTTATTATCATGGTATGATTTTTCTATAGCTTCTACTGCACTGTTTGCAGTTTCACCAGTACCTTTAACTATTGCATTATATGCAAGTTCAACTCTTTCCCATCTATTATCTCTATCCATTGCGTAGTATCTACCACTAATTGTAGCTATTTGACCTACTCCAACTTCCTTCATCATAGCTTCAGTTTTTTCTATAAATTCTTTACCTGATGAAGGTGCAACATCTCTACCATCCATAAATGCATGAACATAAACTTTTTGAAGTCCTTCTTTTTTAGCAAACTCTAAAAGTCCTTTTAAGTGATCTATATGTGAATGAACTCCACCATTTGATAATAATCCCATTAAGTGTAATGCTGAATTATTTTCTTTAGCATTTTTCATAGCCTTTAATAATTCTTCATTTTTAAAGAATTCACCATCAGCTATTGCCTTAGTTATTCTTGTAAGCTCTTGGTATACTATTCTACCTGCACCTATATTTAAATGCCCAACTTCTGAGTTACCCATTTGTCCTTCTGGAAGACCTACAGCCATTCCTGAAGCTTGTAGCATTGAATGTGGGTATTCCTTCACTAATCTATCAAAATTTGGTTTTTTAGCTAATGAAACAGCATTACCTTCTGAAGCTTCTGCTATTC
>NZ_JAUNLM010000038.1:0-4010 GCF_030532265.1 Clostridium sp.
ATATGTTTTCATTTTATTAATATTTATTATAATTTTAATTCTTACCTTAATGGTATAATTAGTATATATAAGAAATATATACTTAAACTTAATTTTTATAAGCTATTTAATTTTAATTATTTTTATTATTATATTAGGCTTTATTTTAAAGTTTTTAAGCCTAAAATAACTTTATTATATTTTTAGAAAATTTAATATTATTAAAAACAAACTTTAAATTTAATTAAAAAGGACTGTTTTATTATGAAAAATAAAAAAATAATCCCTTTAATCATAAAAATAACATCTTTTATAGTAATAGTAATCGCTGTAATACTTGCCTTTAGAATTTGTGATACTGTAAACGTTAATAATAATGAATCTTTAATATCTTATATTGAAAAAAAAGAAAATTCTTCAAACATTGAAATTAAAAAGAAAAAAAGCTATGGTGATTTATGTTTTCTTTTATATACTAAAAACAATAACTCATACAAACTTATAATTTTAAATAGAGATAATATTTTTAAAAATAGATATTGTTTATTTGGTTCATCAGGCTCCTCATTTAAAACAGATCCTGTTGAAATATATATTTTTCCTCAGACTAATTACAATTTAGTTGTAGTTTTTGGTAATAATTCAAAGCTACATGCTTCTAAATACGAAATAGTTAATAATGACAAAATACTTTATGATGAAAATTTAAATGTTAATCAATATATTTTAGGAGTATACAAAATAAAATCTAATGATACTTTTTCAAATAAAGTAGAGTTTTTTGATAATGAAGGAGATAGAGTGTTTTAAAAAAACTACC
The DNA here is from genome assembly GCF_030532265.1 of Clostridium sp. Classification (GTDB taxonomy): domain Bacteria; phylum Bacillota; class Clostridia; order Clostridiales; family Clostridiaceae; genus Clostridium. The sequence goes on from NZ_JAUNLM010000038.1 coordinate 800, forward strand.
ATATATTATTTATATATGGTAGTTTTTTTATTTCTAATTTAATTTTAAGTTAAATATAGCACTTGGTTTACTATCTAAAATATTTGGATAAAACTCAACTATAATATCTTCTGATTTACTGTTTAAAGCATAAGCTGCACTTGCAGTACACTTTTTACCTTTACTTATACTCTTCGAAACCTTTTCTGAACTTATTGGATAACTCTCTAATATATTTCCTTCTTTATCATAAACTTTAAAATTACTATCTGATATAAATAAATTTTCACTTAAATTTAAATTTTCATAAGTAAATTCTAATAAAATAACTTTATTAGCCTTTGTATTTAAAAATTCATTTCTTTCTTTTGTTGTATTTAAACTATTAATCTTAACAGACATAAGTTTATTTCCATCGTCATCTTTTTCATAATATGCTTCTTTTAATTTATATTTATTGTTTTCTTCACTTAAATTTTCACTAGAAACTTCTTCATCACTTTTATACTTATTACTGTTATTATCATAAGATTTTATTTCTTTGTATAAATTACTGTTATTTAATACTTTACTCTCCATTTCTAAAAGGTACTGATATCTTTCTTTTGTAAGGTTTACCCCATTTCCTACAAGGCTCATAAATAAAACTCCTATAAGAAAAGAACTTATAGCAATTATAATTTTATTTGATACTATTTGTTTTATTTTTTCTTTAATCAAAAAAATCCCTCGCTTTGCAATAGATACACTTCAATTATCTTAGAGTATCACCACAAAGAAAGAGATTTATTCAAAATCTTCTAAATCCTCTTTACATTTAATTTAACTTTATATTCCTCTTTTTGACCATTTTCAAATTGTAATTTTAATTTTAAATACATATTATTAAGTAAATATTTTTTATCATAATGTCTTGTTATGTACTCTCCAGAGATTCTGCCTATATTTGCTTTTAAATCTCCTGGAGAGGAAAATAAATGTTTATCATAATTTTCTGATTTAAACTTAGTAGAAAATAATGTCTTTTCATTACCATTTATATCAACACCATTTCCATTAACACATATTTGAATTTCATAAAACTTTAAATTTTCTTTATGAACTCCTAAATATTCAATTCTTCCTCCTTCTAATATATCTTTATTATAGCTTTCTATTATAATTCCATCAGTAACTTTTAAATATTCATTTTCTCCATTTACTGAATAAACTTTAAATGACTTATTTATAATATCTGATTTATTTTTATACTTTGTTGCTATACCGATAAAAAATATATTCGTTATAATTAATGCTATAAATAAGAAATTAAATTCTTTTCTCATAATCTCACCCCATACATTAATATATAATCTCCATATTAACCAATATTTATTTAAAAAATTCACAGCTTTTTGTTTTTTTATAATTATTTTTTTATAAAATTACATATTGTTATAAAGCCTATTGCCTAAATAATATATAAATATATATTGTAATTGATACCACTAATAATTTGTGATATAATAAAAATTTTATTATTATAAAAAATTATGTTATAATATATTTAAATAATAAAAAAATTTTTTTGCTTCAAAGTAATAATGCTATATTATTGCTTTTAATTTATCTCAATTTATAGGATAAAAACTATTATTAAAAAAGTTATGCACATAAGAAAAATATAATAAGGAGGTTTTTTATTTGTTTAATGTCGGTGATAAAATTGTATATCCAAGCCAAGGGGTAGGTGTTATTGATCTTATTGAATCAAAAGAATTCAAAGGTAAAATGCAAAATTATTATAAAATACACCTTTTTAATAGTTCAATGAAATTAATGGTACCATTTAGCGTAGTTGAACCATCACATATACGATTAGTAAGTGATAAAGATGAAATTGATAACATATTTGACCATATTGATGAATTCTTAGATATAGATTATGATTCAATCCCTAACAATTTTAGAGAAAGAATTGCTATTAATAATGAAAAGATTAAATCTGGCACTTTGACAGATTGTATACAAGTTATATGTAATCTTAGTAAAATCAATTCTAAACATCATTTAAATAATGTTGAAAAACAAATGCTAACAAGTACAAAGAAAATTTTAATCGAAGAAATATGTCAATCTAAAAACTTATCTAATACTGAAGCTGAAGAATTATTAAACGCTTCTATAACCTTTTAATTCAAATCAAAAAATATATTTTTCAAATAAACTACTTTGATTTAGCGTTATTTAAAAATTAAATTCAAGTATTAAGGGACGCTAAATACGTCCCTATTTTTTTATTATTAATCTTTTATTTAATAAATGTTTTATGATATTACTAATTCCATTTCTGTTATTTCTTTTGTAATTACCTCTGCCTTAACTTTTTCACTTAAAGCTCCACCAGATGTAATAAATACGTCTTTCTCAATAATTAAGTCCATTAAATCATTTACTTCAGTATTAGTTAAATCATCTCTTACTTCTCTAATTGTTAAATTAACCTTTTTACCAAGCTCATTTTTAAACCCCATAACTAATATTCTATCAATCATTATAAATACCCCCTTTTAATTTATAAAACTATTTTTCTTCTTAAATTATTCTGATATTAATACGCTTTCTTCTTCTCTTTCAATTGAAACTAATGGATAAGATATTAATTCTGATATAGCTTTTCCTACTGCATATATATTTTCATCACTTGCTTGTAAGTTTAAATTCTTATAAGTTTGATGCTTAATTATATCGTTTTCCTTCTCATCCTTTCCCCTATTATAATTTACTGATAAAGCTAATCCTTTTATTGTTTTTGTTGCCATGCTTATCAACTCCTTTCATTTAATAAATATGCACTTTACTAAAAATGAAAGAAATTTTTTATAAAATATTTTAACTTTGAAAAATCTATTAAAATAAAAAAGAGAACCTTACATAAAATGCAAAACCCTCTTAAAATCCTATTTATTATATAATTAATTAAAATACAAAGAATTAACCAATTAAAAAATCAAGTATGTTCCAACCATCACTGCTTTGTGCTTTATATAGCTCAGTAAATCCACATCTTGTACAGCTTATAGTTATAAATTTCTTATTTTGAATATCAAATATCTTTGCGAAATTTCCTCCTGTAGCTTGAAATTGATCTGATTCATAATGATTATTTCCACACTTTGCACAAACATACTGCTTTTTTTCCATAATTATCTCCCCTTTAAAATCTCTTTATTTAAATATACAAAAATTTCTT
>NZ_JAUNLM010000038.1:4110-22377 GCF_030532265.1 Clostridium sp.
CCTTAATATAAAATAATTAAACCTATTTACATAATTATATATATTATAATTTCAATTATTAATTATAAAAATTCTTAAAATTTAACTATTTATTTTATCCTAAATATCAACTTTCATTAATATATATTAATATAAACCTTTTTGATACTCCTGACCTCCTGGTATTAAGAAAAGGTGCTAAAACTTAGCACCTTTTCTTTTACATCTATTAAGTTAATCTAAAATAAATTTATTATATAAAACAAATTTATTTATATTTTAGCCTGCCATTCCAATGTACATTCCTACAAAGTAAGGAATTAACCATATAAACCAAACTACCATACTAAATTTATGGAATGCTTGTTTAGCTTTTTCACTTCCTTTATTTAAAACCCAAGTTGCCCAAACTGCATGGAATAACATTAATAATATTGCAAGCATCCCTGTTGATTGATGAATTAAAAGTTGTGTTGGTGTTATTGTTTTATCAGCATGTGCTGCTGCAATTCTACTCATTGTAAAAGTTCCTAAAGTATCACAAACTAAACCACACCAGAAAATGATAACATGTTTCTTTTCTAATACTTTAGCTCTATGTTCTCCCCATACACCTACTGTATAAAAAATTAATGCAAGTGTTATAAATATAATTGCTGGAATTAATAATTTTGGCATAAAAATCTCTCCTTTTCTTTTAAAGTTTACTATTTTTTATTAACATAATTTCATTTAAGTAAAAAGCACACAAAACTTTGCTTAAATCCTTTATTTCACTACTGAAATAAATTTAGTTAGCATCCTAACTACTTTATTATCATAATATTTTTTATTAACAAATACAATGAACAGACTATTAAATAATGTTTAATAAATAAGCTATATTTTTTTTAAAGTTATTAAATTGAGATTAGATATATATAAATGTTATAATTAACTAAATAATACAAAAAGAAGGGATGAAAATATGCTAAAAAAACTTACAGATAGAGTATATTATATGGAGTACAAAGAATCTGGAGACAGACCAACCCTTGGTCTTGTAATTGGAGATAAATATAGTTTAGTTATTGATGGTGGAAATTCAAAAAGTCATGCAGAAAGCTTTTTAAAGGAAGCCAAAAAAATAGCTACTTCTGAAATAAAATATTTAGTTATAACACATTGGCATTGGGATCATATAGTTGGAGCAAATTATATGAACTTAATAAATATAGTAAATGGAGTAACTAATGAAAAACTTGATTCACTTAGAGATTTAAAATGGACAAACAGTGCATTAGAAGAAAGAGTTAAAAATGGACAAGAAATTGAATTTTGTTTAGAACATATAAAAATAGAACATCCAAATGATGATAGAGAGATTTTAATACCAACAGGTGATATAATTTATGATGAATTTTTAAAAATAGATTTAGGTGGAGTTAAAGTTTTTGTTGAACATATATCTAGTGATCACTCAAATGATAATTCAATAGTTTTAATAGAAGAAAATAATAAAACTACAGCTTTTGTTGGTGATTCTCTTTATTTAGATATGTATAATGGTGCTTGGAGTTATTCAAAAGATAAATTTATTCCACTATTAATAGAACTTGAATGTTATGAGGCGGATTATTATGTTCCTTCTCATCACGGATTATATACTAAAGAGAGCTTTTATGAATATGTAAATCATATGAAACTATTAAGTAATATTGTTTCTGATAAGCTTGCTATTGAAGATTGCATAAAAGAATTTAAAAAAGTTTTCAATAAAGAACCTAATGAAGATGATGTATATGATATGAATTGCTTCATTGAAGGCAATAAAAAAGAACTTACAATAATTTAATAATAAATTGTAAACAATTTCAAATAGTGTTTTATTTTTCTTAATTTTGGTATATAATAAACTCAAGTTAAATAATATATATAAAAAGTTTATATGTTTTAAATGTACGCATTGAGAGAATTATGAGTGGCGTGCTATTCTATAAGGTTTATAGATTAGCTGCGCTTTTTTTTAACCACTTTGTTAAAATTTTAACTTATTTTATGGTATAATGGAGGTATTTTTTATGGATTATTCAAAACAATATAAAGAAAAACTTATAACAGTGGATGACGCACTAAACCTTGTCAAATCAAATGATGAAATAGTTTGTTCACTAGGCCCATGTGAACCACAAGGTTTTCTTAATAAATTACATACAATTAAAGATAGAGCTGAAAATGTTAATGTAGTAACAATGTTAAGCTTAAATAAGTATATTTATAATACAGATGAATCTATGAAAGGTCACTTTTTTAATGAATCTCTATTTATGGGAGGACCTGCAAGAAATGCTAGAAAAAATGGATTAGGAGCATATATCCCTACTCACTTAAGATATTCTGCTACTAAAAGATTAAGATATAGAAAACCTAATATATTTGTTGGAGCTGCAACTCCAATGGACAAACACGGTTTCTTCTCACTTTCACTTTCATTAGTTTATGAACGTGAAAATGTAGAAAAAGCAGATATAGTAATTCTTGAAGTAAATGAAAACTTACCAAGAACTCATGGTGATACACAAGTTCATATAAGTGAAGTTAATTATATAATGGAAAATACAATTAAAGTTCCAGAACTTCAACCAAAAGAGCCATCAGAAACTGACTTAGTAATTGGTGATTATATAGCATCTTTAGTTGAAGACGGTTCTACTATACAACTTGGTATTGGTGGAATTCCAAATGCTGTTGCTAAATCTTTAATGACAAAAAAAGATTTAGGTGTTCACACAGAAATGATTACAGAAGGAATAGTTGACCTTTTTGATTCTGGAGTTATTACAAATAGTGAAAAAACTCTTCACAAAAATAAAATAATTGGAACATTTGCTCTTGGAACTCAAAAACTTTATGACTTTTTAGATGATAATCCTTGTGTAGAATTAAAATCTTGCTCTTATGTAAACGATCCATATGTAATTGCAAAAAATAAAAAAATGATTTCAATAAATACAGCTTTATCTGTTGATTTGACAGGTCAATGTTCATCTGAAAGCTTTGGATTTAATCAATATAGTGGAACAGGTGGACAAAGCGATACTGGAATTGGAGCATTTATGTCAGAGGGAGGAAAATCAATTATAGCACTTCACTCTACTGCTAAAAATGGTACAATTTCAACTATATCAACAGGACATGCACCTGGAACTGCAATCTCTTATTCTAGAAATGATGTTGATTATGTTGTTACTGAATATGGTATCGCAAACCTTACAGGAAAAAGTGTAAGAGATAGAGTTAAAAGTTTAATAAAAATAGCTCACCCAAAATTCAGAGATGAACTTACAGAGTTTGCAAAAGCAAATAATCTTATTTAATAAGATTTAATGTTATAAAATTAAAATTTATAAAAAAGGATGTGTTCAATATGACTGAAAAAGAATCAATTAAAAATATGGAAAAACAATTAGCTATCTTAAATAATCAAGTTAAAATGCTTGAAATTCTTACAAAAAACTCATCCTCTTGTGAAGAAATACTAAACTACTTTGGTGAAGAAAGTTCTGATTACATTGAAAATATAATCAGAAATGCATCACAAGTTCTAGGTAATTAAGCTCAATACTAAATTTATAATATAAATATTTCAATAATATAATACTTCGTTCAAAATAAAAAGGATATGTTATATTTTATAACATATCCTTTTTATTTAATTAATATTAAAACTTTTAATCCATTATTTTTTATATTTAAAATAAAATATTTAAGCTAAGTGCTAATTCAGAAAGACTTATAATCATAGAAGTTATACTATTAAACATTAACGGTATTGCAAATACTATTAATTTTTTATATTCATCATTATTAACTATATTTATTAAATTTTTTATTATCATCTTAATCACTCTTCATATTCTATTAAAAATGAAGAGCAAATAAGGCGCATAAACCATAAAATAAAATCCTCCTGTAATTATTCGTTTAACTATATTAAAAAGGTATTAGATTAAATCTAATACCTTCTCTTATATAAATTTATTAACTATCTAACATATCTACAGCTGCTTCTTCTTTCTTTAAAAGCATATTAAGTATAATTGAAACTACTATCGCAATAACTGCTGGCACTACCCATGCAAATCCTACATTAGCTAATGGTACAAATTTAAATATTCCATTAAGAGCTGTTACTCCAAATTGAGTATGAAGAACATCTAATACTGATACTACAAGAGTTGTATATACTGTAATCTTATAAGTTAACTTACTCTCTACTCCAATTATATTAAATAATATAAGAACTATTTGCATTGGGTAAAAAATCATAAGTATTGGTACTGCAAGTGATATTATACTGCTTATACCTGCAATAGACATAACTGCTGATGCAACACAAATAACTGCAACTATAATTTCATATTTAATCTTTAATACCTTTGAGAAAAACTCTCCTACCATAGCTGTTAAACCAATTGATGTTGTAAGACATGCAGCTGCAACAGCTATTCCAAGTGCTACTTTACCAAAGTTACCTAAAATTAAATGAGCAATACCTATAGTTAGTTCAGCTTGACTTATATCTTGTGGAAAATATCCTCCAAGAGCTGCTCCTAAGTATAATAATCCACCATAAACAAATATAAAACCAATACTTGATACTATACTTGCTTTCTTTAAAATGGATTTTTTTTCTGAATCTTTATTATAGCCTAAAGCAACTATTGCATTTATAGCAATTACTGCTGTAATTGGTGCTCCTAGTGCATCCATTGGTTGATATCCATTTATAAATCCAAAACTAAATCCGTTTACTGTACCATCTCTAAATGCATGTTCAGTAAAAAATATACCTTTAATTATAATTACTGAAAGTATAATTAAAATTATTGGTGTTAATACCTTACCAATATATCCTACAATTTTTGTTGGTTTTAAAGTTAATATAAGTGTTATTGCAAAAAATATTGCTGCAAAAATACCAGGACTTATAGTATCTCCTATATTAGGTAATAAAGCCATTTCATAAGTGCTTGCTCCAGTTCTTGGAATTGCAACAATCGGTCCTAAACATATTAAAATTAATGCTGTATAAATATTTGTAAACTTAGACCCTATCTTTTCTCCAAACTTTTCTAAACTCCCTGCTTTATTAAGTGCCAATATTCCAAGAAGGGGTAGTCCTATTCCTGAAATAAAAAATCCTAATAAAGACATAAACCAATCTTTTCCTGAGTTTATACCAATCTCTGGTGGAAATATTAAGTTTCCTGCTCCAAAGAATATGGCAAATATTGTGAAACCTACTGCTATGAAATCATGTTTTCTTTTCATGTTCATACCTCCTATACTACTATTAAATTTTTCTTTTAATTTTTTTGTACTTAAATCCTAACTTTTCTAACTATACTACTGTTCCACTGCTACAATGTTTCATCTATTTTATCATATAAAACATTATTTTGTAAATATTACAATATAATAAAATAAATTTAATTTTAGTCTTAAAAATTTATGCAATTACTATTATTTTATAAATATTGTATTAAATTATTAATCCTATTTTAAGCCTTATTTAGTAATGTTCTACTTAATATTCTTTTAAATAATTCAATTTATAATTTGTTCTTTAGTTTATTTAAATACAAAATTTTAAATGCTAATATACTTTACTAAAATTAAAGAGCCTATTTAAAATAAAAATTTCATAAATAGACTCCTTTAATATTTCTTTCTTATTCTGTTCTTAATGATTCAACTGGATCTAATTTAGCAGCTTTTCTTGCTGGTATAAGACCTGAGCACATACTTATAATAGTACTTACAACAATACCACAAATAGCATAAGCTGGTGTTATATTTACAACATCAATATAAAAAACTTTCATTGAAGCTATATTTGCAAATTTTTCTATTAAAAATGCACTTACAAGCCCTATTATTCCACTAAATAATCCTATCAAAAATGCCTCTGATACAAATATTCTTTTTATATCTTTTCTTCTTGCACCTATTGCCCTTAATAGTCCAATTTCTTTTGTTCTCTCAACTACACTTATATGAAGTACTACTAATATCATTATTGATGAAACAATTAAAGAAATAGCTGCAATTCCTGCAAGAACTATTGTTAATACATTTAACATAGTAACCATTTGATCTCCCATAATTTCCTGAACTGAACCTTGATACCCCATATCTAACATTTTTGTTTTTATATTACTTGCCTCTTCTTTTGTATTTGCAATAAGATATATTACACTTGTATCTAAGCTTTCACCTTGCTTTTTAAGTAATGAGTTTAAATCATCATAATTCATAAATACAACTTCTGTTGTTTCTGACATACGATCTTTATTTCCTGTTGTGTAAACTCCACTTACTTTAAATGTTCCTTCAACTTCAATCCCTTGAACTAAAGTATTTAATTTTACCTTCTTACCAATAATATTTCCACCAAGTTCTTTTGAGATTAGCTCACTTACTAATATCTCATTCTTTTTAGGTAACTTACCCCTCTTTAAATTTTTATCAGTTATAGCAGATGACATGCTATTTAACATCATAATATCACATTTTTTATTTCTATATTCTAATATATTATTTCCTGAAATGTTTATATAACTAAACCCCTTTTCTACTTCTTTAACACCTTCTATTTTTGATAACTCTTTTATATTTTTTTCTTTAAAAGGCTCCTTTGCTCCCATCATTGCTTTCATTGCAGCTGCTGGATTATTTGGATTATTAGAATTTTTTTCTGCTGGCATATTAACTTCAACTACTAAAGGATTCATAAAACTTTTTATCATATCATTAAAATATGTTTTCATTCCATTACCTAATGATAGCATTAATACAACGCTCATAATCCCTATACTTACCCCTACTGCAACTAATATATTTCTCTTAAGTTTTTGATTCATATTATTTGCAGCAAGTCTTATTGCTGAAAAAAAACTTAAATTTTTATTGCTTTTATTTTCTTCTATATTTTTAAATAAAATATTATTTAATGGGGTTTCCTCTTTATCTTCAACTATTTCTCCATCAAATATTTTTATTATTCTACTTGAATAGGCTGCAACTTTCTCTGAGTGAGTAACCATTATTACAAGCTTACCTTTTTTTGCAATATCTTTTATAATATTTAAAACTTGTTCTGTTGTTTCTGAATCTAATGCACCAGTAGGCTCATCTGCAAGTATTATTTCAGGGTCATTAACTAAAGCTCTTGCTATTGCAACTCTTTGCTTTTGACCTCCTGATAATTGATTTGGCTTTTTATTTATATGATCTTCAAGTCCCACTTCCTTTAATACCTGTGTAGCTTTCTTTATACGAATATCTTTACTTACATTAGATAAAGTAAGTGCAATAGTTACATTATCTAATATGGATAAATGAGGTATTAAATTGCAACTTTGAAATACAAAACCTATTTTCTTTTTTCTATATTCATCTAATTCCTTCTCTTTAAAGTCTCCTATGTTCTTTCCATTTATAAGTAATTGTCCAGTAAAATCTGAATCTAATCCACCAATTAAATTCATCATTGTAGATTTACCACTACCCGATTCCCCTATTATAGATACAAGTTCCCCTTTATTAAAAGCCACATTAATATTTTTCAAAGCATGAAACTTTTCTTTATTGCCTAACTTATAGTACTTATTAATATTTTTTAATTGTAATAAATCCATATTTTATCTCCTTTAAGTTAATGTTATAAGACCAATAAATTTAAAATAAATCTATATAACAACTTCTCTATAATAATTTAAATATATAACTTTAGACCTTTTATATTTTCTCTACTTTTTAAATAATTAATCATATAATATAAAAAATAAATTAATTAATATGGACTTTTCGTACAATTTAATTTTATTGATATTTAAATTAGCATAACTTCATATTTTCCCATATAAAAAAAGAACTGCAAAAAACAGTTCTTTTTTAATTTATACTTATTATTTTTGTTCTTCTACTTTATTTTTCTTTTTAATAAGTACTATTCCAAGTAATATGCATATAGCAGCTACAACAATAGATAATGCTCCATATTTATAACCAGTACTAGGTAAATTACTATCCTTATCTTCTTTGCTATTATCTATTTTGTTTGAATCATTTTCCTTAGTGTTTGCTTGAGTATTTACTACTTTATCTTTGTTTGCTTTATTATTTTTATCTACATTTGCAACAACATTATTATCTTTTGGATTATTATTAGATGAATTAGCTACATTATTATTAACTACGTTATTATCTTTATTATTTGTTGGTTTTGTAGCATCTTGTTTATTATTTTCTTTATTTGTATTTTCATCTACTTTATCTTTGTTATTTTCCTTATTTGCAGATTCATTATTTTTATCTTTATCTGAATTATTTTTATCATTATCAACTTTAGTAGGTTCTATTGCAAATCCAGTTTGTGAAGTTGTGTGTGGTTTTTTAGCTGCAAGTAAATCTTTATATAGTAAATAATATGAAGCTGATGACCAACTGAAGTTTTTACAATTTAATCCATCACCGTTTTCAGGATTATAATTTTCTCTTATAGGTCCATCTCCTGTTAATCTTTCAGCCTTATTAAATAATTTTTCTGTCATTGCTTTTGCTTCTTTATCATAACCATAGTTTTGAAGTGCTTCTACTCCAAATAAAGCTTGGTCTAACCATACTGGACCTCTCCAGTACTTAGTAGGTGAATATTTAGCATTATCCTTTGAAGCTGTTGGGAATGGCATTGGAGTATTAAACTTATTTGGATCTACCATATTTTTTTCTACTGCTTGAGCTTGCTCCTTAGTTGCCATTTTAGCCCATAAAGGTATCCAGCCTTCAGTACCTTTTCCTCTGTTAACTAATAACTTTTTCTTTGTTCCATCATTATTGATTTGAAGGTCATAGAAAAATCCTGTATTTTTATCAAACATATTTTCATCTACATATTTCTTTATATGTTTAGCTTGATTTTCGAAGTTTTTAGCATCTTCCCCCTTGCCTAAAACTTCTGCCATTGATTTTAAGAAACCATCTTCAGCATAAAGATACGCATTTAAGTCAACTGATTCTTGATTTATAGAATATCCTACAACTTTTCCATTTTTATTTTTATTTTCAAATACCTTTACTCCTACATCTCCTTCGCCTGATCCTTTAACATCAAATCTAGTTGCATTATCCATTCCACTTTCCCAAGCAGCTGCCTCAATAATTGCATTAGAATCAAACTTTGGATTTCCATCTTTATCTTTAATTATATTTCCATTTTTATCATATAAATAATGAGCATTATGAACCATAGCACCATATTCTGCTATACCATTTTTGTCATGATCTCTATTTTCATACCACCATTTATGATAAGCTACTAACTTAGGATACATTTCTTCTAAGAAACTTGTATCACCTGTTTGTTTATATACATTCCATACTGACCAAGCTGATAGAGGTGGCTTAGAATTTCTCTCATTCCAGTTACCTCCCTTTCCTCCTCTTTCTGAATCTTTATTATAGAATATTGCATCTATTACAGCTCCAGCATCTTGTGGTCTAATTTTATCACTTGGTTTTATTTGATAATCAAACATAGCTCTTATATTGTTTTTAGCAAGCTCTCCATCAAAATTAGCAGCAGCAACTGCATGTTTCCATGAATCCCATGCCCACATTCCTAAAAACCATTTATATGACATTGAAGGTACAATTCCATCATGTTTAATTGCACCAGCTTTACTTTTCCAGTTTGTAGTTATAGTTTCCATAGCTTTCACTGCTACTTTGTCATATTTAGGATCTACATTCTTTGTTCCATCGAAAGTTTTATTTAAGTATCCTTGCCAACGTTCATTATTTTTATTAAAATATGTATCTCCATTAGCTAATAAATTATTTACCTTTTCATTTTCTTTAGTTTGCTCTTCCTTTGTAAAAGTATAACTTTCTGTTGTGTATGTTTTAAACTCTTTGTTTGGTAATATTTTTACACCTTTATTTAATTCAGTTGTATAACTATTACCATCTACCTTTGTATTTGTATCACCATTATAATTTATTGTAAATTTAGTTTGGTCTGTTGAGAAAAAGTTCCAAGTATAATCAATATTTGAGAAAGTAATTTCTACTCCATTTTTAGTTGCTAATAATTTCTGATTAAGAGGTGCTGAGCCTCCTCCTTCTTTAAACTCATTAAATATATGACCTTTCCATCCTAATTTAAGATTTAAATCTTTATCAGTATTATTAATTATAGATGTTTGAATTAATGCTGTTCTATTAGTTGGAAATATAAGTTGTAAAACTAAAGTAAAATCTTTTAATTTGTAATTTTCAACTAGCCTTCCTGGATAATATGTAAAAGATGCTTTGCTATCTTTTGCTAAATCATATACTTTTCCAGTATCTGAATTTGTTATGTATATTTTACTTATTGAATCTGATAAATTAACTGGATATTCTTGTCCAATTATTACTGGACCTTGGAAATCCCCATAATTTTTTGTATCACTTTCTTTAGGTAAATAATATCCATGCCATGCACCATTATCAGAAAAGTTGCAGTATTTATTATTTGAATTTTCTCCATATAAGCTGCTTGTTATATTACCCTTTATATCAAGCACATTTTTATAATCCGTCACCTCTTTTCTTTTATCACTAGCAAATGCATTTACCCCAGTACAACTTAAAAGCATAATTGATGATAGTCCAAAAGAAGCAATAGATTTCATTGCCTTTTTGTTTAAACTCATTAAAAAACTCCCCCTTTTATCTCTTAAGTTATATCAATTAACTAAATTATTTAAATTAACCCAATTACCTATTATTTTTAAATATCTTAATGAAAATACAACTTCGTTTCTTATGTTATACAAATTTTATAATATAAAAATTTCAATAGTTAACTAATATCTCTTAAAAGAAAATTTAAATATTATAATAATCAGAAGTTATTATAAAATCTTTTTAAAACGTTTTCAAATATACTAAATTAACTTATTTCATTTTCCTTATGTGTATTTTATATATTTTTTAGTATAATAAAATGTTTTTAAAAACTTTTATTAAAATTATATATTTTTTCTATAATTTGTTTAATTTTATAAAAGGCTTTTATTAATTAAAAATTCAAATATTTTAAAGAAAAAAATAATAATTTAAATTCAAAAATAAATTATAAATTAATAGAAAAAGGACTATTTAAGATAGTCCTTTATTTCATATAATATATTAAATATTTAATTTTATATTATGTAAATTTTATTTATTAGCAAACTTTTTCTTTCTAAATCTTGTGGCACTAATTAATACTCCAACAAAACATATTATAGCTGCAACTACATAAACAAAATCTGTTGCACTTATAAATACTTGATCTTTTCCTTTAATGTAATTTGTAACAGTATATCCAAGCATACTACTCATTTTACTATATAAAAGAGTTGTTCCAAGTGTTACTCCAGATATCATACCTAAATTTCTAACTAAAGCATTTACACTTCCTGCAATTCCAAGCTTATCTCTTTTTACAGTAGACATTACAAGTGTATTATTTGGTGATTGGAACATTCCATTACCAATTCCCATTAAAACAGAATATAATCCAACAAGCCATAAAGGAGTTAATTCATTTATTGTTGACATAAATATAAAACTTACAGAAAGCATGCAAAGACCTATAAGTGCTATAAGTTCTGAACCAATTTTATCAGCTAGACTTCCACTTAAAGGAGATATAACTGATAAAGTTATTGGATATATCATCATAAATAACCCTGCATAAAATGGTGTAAGATTTAATACATCTTGAAGATAAAATGGTAATAAAATTGTAAAACAACTTATTGCTATAAATGATATAAATCCACAAAATATACTAATTGAAAATAAGTTGTTTTTAAATATACTTAAATCCAAAACTGGTGATTCTATTTTTAATTCTGTAAAAATAAATAATATAAATGATACTATACTTATTAAGAATCCAAGAAGTATAGGAGTACTTTTATATCCCATAAATTGTCCTTCTGTTAATGATAATACTATTGATATTATAAATATTGCAAAAAGAACTGTTCCAAGTATATCTATCTTTTTATTCTTTTCTCCCTTTTCTTTAGGTAATATTTTCATTGCTGCTATAAAAGCTATAATTCCTATTGGTACATTTATTAAGAAAATATATTCCCATCTAAAGGATACTATCATTCCTCCAAGTGCTGGACCAACCATTATACCAAGTGCAACTGATGCCCCTGATATTCCAACTGCTCTACCTCTTCCACCTTTTGAAAAAGCATCTGTTATTATACCAAGACTATTTGCCATAGTAATTGAAGACCCAATCCCTTGGAAAACTCTTGATGCAACAAGTAAAGGTAATGTATGTGATAATCCACAAAATAATGATCCTAAAGTAAATAAAAATATTCCTATTTTAAAAGTATTACATTTACCTTTTACATCCCCAAATCTTCCTCCAAGTAATATTAAGCATGAAATTGCTATAAGGTAGCTTGTAACAATCCATTGAACAGAAGCCATAGTTACACCTAAGTCTTCTGATATAATAGGAAGTGCTACATTAACTATGCTACTATCTAAGCAATTCATGAAAGTTACTGTTACTACACATATAAGTATCTTCCATCTATTATCATGGAGAGGATTATAAGTGTTGTTTTTCATTTAAACTCATCCTTTCTTTTCATTTGTTTAATTATTTTAAAAGCATGAGAATAATTATAATATAAATAATTAAGTAATTTCATAAAGAAAATTTAGCTTTGAAAGCTAATTAAACACAATTAACATTATAATGCTTAATTATACTCATTATTACTATTGTTTAATATTAAAATTATTTAATAATATATCTTTAATAATAAAATAGAGTACCTTAAAACTTTAAAAGGTACCCTATCGTTTATGTTAATATGATGTTCAACCAAAATTTATAAATTAATATATTAATCTTAAAACTCTTTCTTATCTTTTGTAATAATCTTTTTCTTATTATATACTTATATTTAGATTATTATTCATAAATTTTAATATATATAAAATTTTTATCATTGTTTTATATAATTTATAAAAGTCTAATCTTTAAATTATTGTTTATAAATTTAAATACTTTTTATAATAAATCTTTTAAAATATTACTGTAATTTGTTATTATCATATCTACATTTAAATCAATCATTTTTTGCATATCTTCTTTTGTGTTTACTGTATAAACATTAACTTGCAAAAAATTATCATGTGCTTTATCAACAATTTCTTTTGTAATACTGTTATACTCTGGATGAAGTGCATTAGCTCCTACCACTTGAACATAATTGTATGGTTCATATAAGCAATCGCAATAAAGTAATCCTGTTTTTATTTTTCTATTTAACCTTATGCACTTTCTTATTGAATAATGGTCAAATGAAGAAACTACTACTCTATCTTCCATTTCATACTTTTCTATCATTTCATAAACTTTATCTTCAATATTTTTATAATGAATTATACTATTTTTAATTTCTATATTTATAAGCTTATTATTTGTTTTCATAAAATCTAAAAACTCCTCAAGTGTTGGAATTTTAAGACCTTTAAATTTTTCGCCAAATTTAATTCCTGCATCTAAGTTTTTTAATTGATTGAGTGTATAATCTTTTATAAATCCTGTTCCATTAGTTGTTCTATCAACTTCTTCATCATGACATATAACTAATTTATTATCTTTTGTTAAATGTACATCTAATTCAATTCCATCACATCCAGCTTCTATTGCTTTCTCAAAAGCAAGCATTGTATTTTCTGGATATAAACCACTTAGTCCTCTATGTGCTATATTTAATGTCTTTATCATAATAAATTGCTCCTATAATTTATTTTTATATGTAAAATTTTAATAACTTAATAAATAATTTTATTTAGTAAATTATACATTTTCCACATCACAGTATATTATATTATCTACACTACACAATTCTTTACTTATGTCTGATGTGGTACTAAAAGTTTTTGTTTTTAATACAAATTCTAAAACATATATACTTTCATTATTATCATTTATTTTACTTGTTTTTAGTCTTGATATTTTATAACACTCTTTAGATAATATATCCATTAGTTTTTTATCTGGTGTACTTGATAACTTTAACGTTATATCAAATGCTCTATAACAACATAATCTATTAATTTTTTTAAGTAACTGAAGAACTATAAGAACTATAACACTTGAAAATATTCCAATGAAATACATTCCTGCACCAACTGCTAATCCTATTGCTGCAGTTGCCCATATTCCTGCTGCTGTAGTTAACCCCTTAACGATTTTCTTTTCTAAAAATATAGTTCCAGCTCCTAAAAATCCAATTCCACTAACTACTTGAGCTGCTATTCTACTTGGGTCTAGTCCAATTGATTGATGTGATAATAAATCATAAAATCCATATTTTGAAACAATCATAAACAAAGCACTTCCAATTCCAACTAAAAAATGAGTTCTAACTCCCGCTTCTTTAGAATTCATTTCTCTTTCAAAACCAATAGCACCTGCTAATAAACCTGCTAATATTAGCCTTAAAAAAATTTTCAAAATATCTTGAACTACCATTTTTTACTCCTTAAATTTTATATAATAAAATAATTCAAATTTAAATTAATAAAAAATATTAAGTAAATATTTTTAAATTTATATACAAAGTAATATTTTAATATATAAAAAACAAAAATTTTCTAAATTTTATTATATCACTTTGTGAAAACAATTTCAGAAATATATTTTATCTATTTTAAAAAATTTATCTTATATTATTTATTTTTATCATTAATTTATACTTATTTTTAAATTATTGTAACTAAAAATAAAAATCGCTAATAATATAGCGATTTTCATTTAAATATTTAATTGTGGTACTATTATATGTTTTATAAATAATCCTACATCAATTATATATATTATAGTTGATATTAAAACTGCTGGTATTATAGTTACTATGCATACAATATTGATTAAAAATAATATTAATTTATTTGTATTTATATACTGACTTCTTATATTTTTTATACTAATTACTAAAGCCCAACTAAATATAATTATTCCCATAATCATTATTAAGTTAATTAAAAACAATTCATTTCTACTATTACTATTTAGAGCAAGAGCAAGTGATATAATAATAAAAGTTGCAATATTTAATAAATACATACCAGATAAAAAATAATCTAACTTAATCTTATAGCTTATATAAACTCTTAATGCAAACAAGCAAACTAAAAGTATTAATATTAAAATTTTAATCATCCCCTACCATATTTTATTAACCCCTTTAAACTTATTCCCTCCTTAAATCTTATTTAATTCCCCTTAAACAATTTTTATTTATTCTTTTAATGAATTAATTAAATATAATTTTTTTATAATTTAATATATTTAAATTATAATAAAATTTCCAATATTTGTATATAAACATTTTGTTTTATTTTCATTTTATAACTATTTATACTATAATAAATTTTGTATAAAGGTTTTAAAATTTTTTATGTTAGAGGGTATATGATATGTTTGAAAAATTTTACGAAGATTTATTGGAAAAAGTTAATTGTGGTAACCGTGCTGTAATGCTTACATATTTAAATTTAAATAATGATAAATATGGTTCCATAGAAAAAAAATTAGTTTTAACTTATGATGAAGTAAGTAAAAGAGCCGTTGAATTAGACAATATTATTTATGAAAAAATTAATACTGCACTTTCAACTGGACAAGTAGAAACTATTTCTATTTCAAAAAGTAAAGGTTTACTAATAGAACCTTTCTTTCCAAAGCCAAGATTAATAATTTTTGGTGGTGGTCATGTAGCCAAGCCTTTAGTAGATTTTGCATCTAGAATAGGTTTTGCTATAACTGTTATAGATGACAGACCTTCTTTTGCTAATTCAACTCGTTTTCCTAATGCAGAAAATGTTATTTGTGAAAGCTTTGAAAACTCCTTTAATATTATTAATCTTAGGGATTCAGATTTTGTTGTTATAGTAACTAGAGGTCATAGACATGATGGTTTAGTACTTAGAAAGGTATTAAATTATAATCTTAATTATGTTGGAATGATTGGCTCTAAACGTAGAGTAAAAGGAATGATGGATGAATTAATTGAAGAAGGCTTTTCAAAGGAAAAATTAGATAAAGTTAACTCTCCTATTGGTCTTGATATTGGTGCAATTACACCTGATGAAATAGCTATTTCTATAGTTTCTGAACTTATTATGTTTAAAAATAAAAATATTTTAAAAGTTAATTCTAAGAAATTTTCTTATCCTGATTTTGATAAAGAAGTATTTTCAGAAATATATAAAAATGAAAATAAACCAAAAGCTGTTATAACTATAATATCTTCAAAAGGCTCTGTCCCTAGAAAAGCTGGCGCTAAAATGATATATAAATTTGATGGAAGTACTTTGGGAAGTATAGGTGGAGGATGTAGCGAAGCTTCTGTATTATCTAAAGCTAGAAATATTATGCTAAATAAAGGTTTCTTAATTGAACATGTTGATATGACTGGTGATGTAGCTGAATCAATGGGAATGGTTTGTGGTGGAATTATGGATGTTATTATAGAATCATTTTAAAAAAGTAGACAGGTTAGTCCTGTCTACTTTACTTTAATAACCTTTACCCATTTTCCTAAATAATCTCTCATAAAAAAACTCCTACTTATTTTAATCTATAAGTATTTGTACCTGACAGCTATAATAATCTGTATTAAAGAAATCATTAAGCAAATCAATTTCTATATAACTTTTAACGTTTATATTATTTTTCTTAATATACTCATTTAACTTTATTAAACTTTCTTTTTCATTATCCTTGCTATAAGCTAGAGTTAAATACCTTCCTTCTTCTAAAACTTTAATATTTTCATCTTTATAAATTTCATTATCAAAAAACTCTAAGTCTTCTTCTATTGTATTAAATACATATTTAGATTTTAAATTTCTATTTTTTATACTTTCATTTTCTAAAGCTAAACTATAAATTATACCTCTCTCAATAGAAACATTTAATCCTTTATTTTTAATAATTTTATCTAAATCAGAATAATAAATAAGCTCTTTTAAACTTCCAGCTTCCTTACATGGAGTTACAACTATATAACGTTTCTTAAAATATTTTATTTCTATATCTAAATTATTTAATAAGCTTTTTGAATAACTTACTATCCCCTTTAAACTATTTATATTATCAATTATTTCTTCCATCTTCCTTATATTTTCTTCTGCATCTAATTTCTTTTTATTTAAAAATAAAATTAATTCATCAGTATTACATTCTTTAAAAAGTTCCTTAAGTTCCTTTATACTTGTTCCTAAAGTTCTACAACCTTTTATAATATCAATATGAATAAATTGATCTATAGAATAATATCTATACCCTGACTCTTTATCTATATACTTTGGTATAAGTATTCCAACCTTATGATAATACCTTAATGCCTTTATTGTAATATCTTTAATTTTTGAAACTTCCCCAATTGAAAATAAATTCTCCATAACTCCCTCACCTTTTTTAAATATATTTTAATACATTATTGACTCTCCCCTTAGAGTACATATTACTATAATTATAAAGTATTTAATCTTAAAAAAACATTTATTTAAAAGGGGTTTGATTTTAATGAGTAAAATTATTTATAGAGATTTAATTAAAGATGATTATAATACTGTAAAAAAAATGATTTGTGATGCCTTTGGATTTAAGGATTTTATTAAAGATACAAAATATTTAGATTCATTATTAACTTTATATCTTCAAAGCTGTATTTTGGAAAGTTCTTTTAGTAAAGTTGCTATAAAAGATAAAAAGGTTATTGGAATTATATTAGGAAATAGTAAAAATAAAAAAAGTAGCTTAAAGAAAGCTTATAATAGTTTTAGCTTTATTTCTAGTGGATTTAAAGTTATTTTTGCTAATAAAGAAAATAGAAAATCCTTTAAGGAGTTTATGAAAGTACAGGATGCATATAATGAAATTATTAAAGGTAAAAAGAATAATTTTGATGGTTGTATTCAACTGTTTATTGTATCAGAGGAGTGCAGAGGTTTTGGAGTTGGTAAGAAGCTTTTAAATTATTTGTTTGATTATATGAAAAGTTCAAATGTGAAATCATTGTACTTGTATACAGATACTAGATGTAATTATGGATTTTATGATAGTCATAACTTTAAACGTATAAATGAAAAGGAAGTTTTGTTTGATTCTTTTAATGAAAAGCTTGATGTATTTTTGTATAGTTATAGCTTTTA
>NZ_JAUNLM010000118.1 GCF_030532265.1 Clostridium sp.
ATTTAAATTTTTAATTTTTATTTTTCTAAAAAAATTATTTTTTTGTTCTAAAGATTTTATATTATTTTCTTTATAAAAAATTTTAAGTTCTTTTTCTTGATCTTGAACTTTAGATTTTAAATTTTTATTATTCAATTTTAGATTTTCATTTTCCAATTTTAAAGAATCTATTTCAGCTCTATTTTTAATTTTAACCTGTCTTTCTAATTGCTCTTTTAGTTTTTCTTTTTTATTTTCAAAATTTAATAAACCATAATCAAATGATTTTATTTTTTTTATAGCTCTATTTAACTCTTTAGTTAATCTTTCATTTTCTGATGAAAGATTTTTATTTTTATTTTTTAAATTTGTATTATCTATCAAAGTTTTTTCATATCCAGATATTATTTTAGCATAATCATTCTCTTTAAGCGATATTTTACCCCCTAGGAGCGTTTTTTGGGTTTTAATAGACTTTATGGTGTCAATTTCATTTGAAACGCTTAGAAGGGCATTTAAACGCTCTGTAAGAGTATCTATTTTATATTCTAATTCTTTAGACTTCTTTTTTTTAAATTCATGAATATCTTTTATATTCCCTTTTTCTTTTGTTTTTCCATTACCCCTAATAACATCAAATCCAAGATTTTTAAGATAATTAGAAGCTTCTGTATGCACTTTATTAAGTTTATTCCTAGTAACTACATGTTTACATTGCAATTTCCCATTCTCAAGGTTTATAGGGACAAAATGAAGGTGCATATGTGGAGCAGTTTCATCTAGATGAACTTTAGCTGATATTACATTCTCTTTTCCAAACTCATCACAAAAATAATTATAAGTTGCTTTAAAATAATCTTTTGTTTTTTCAATTCCCCATAATTCAGATTGATCTTTTGGTACTGTAATAATATTAGAGCAATCAACAACAGAATTTTTCTGAATTCTTGAAATATCTCTAACTTCATCAACTCTCTTTTTAACTCTTTGATATAAATTTAAATTACTCTTAACTAAATCATAATTTAAATGAGTTTTTTCTAAATCTATATTGCCATTCCTTATGTATCCCTCTCTATTTTGTTCCTTCTCCAATCCTTTAACATCTGACATTATATTCTTTTGAATATTCCAAGCAAATTCCATACAAAAACCTCCTTAAATTTTAATTTTTAAAAGTAAAACAAAACCAATAAAAAGTATGGCAAAAGTATGGGCTAATTGTGGGCTAATTAGGTTTTTGTAATACTCTTTTATAACAAGAGTATAGCAAGTTATACCCTTTAGTCAAAGGAACTTGCTCTCCGAGGGTAGGGCTTTGCCCTCGCAATGCTCACCCATAAACTTTTAAAAAAGCTTAACCAAAACTTTTATTCACTCGCCGTTTGGCAGGAAGTCGCATTTTAAAAAATGCAACTTCGTTGCTCTAGTGTTTAGTGATATAATTCATCAAGATAGTATTTTAAAAATTTTCTTAGGCAGCCAATGATCCATTTAAAAAATTGGAATTGTCAGCCACGAAATTTTTTAAAATCTCCATCTTGATTTCAGCTAAGGAAGTGATTTTATGAAAGATGAAAAATTAATTATGAATATACTAAAGAATATTGATTTAAAAATAGATTTAAACTTAGATAAAATAAGTAAATCAATAGAAAATATAAATGAGAAATTAGATAAAATATCTTATAATTTAAAAAGCGACTAAATTTTAGTCGCTTTTATTTGAGTGTTTATAAATAGTTTTATGTAAGTGAGTACCATAGTTACTAAAGTGTTATTATACTAAAAAATAAATAAAAAAGGCACTAAATTAGTACCTTTTTTATTTAATCTATTTCCATTTCATCAATAAGATTGCCATTTACTTTTATTTTTTCTTCTTCAGTCAGCTCTCTTAATTTCTGTTCTTCATAATTTTTTTTATGCCAATCATAATATAGAGCATATACATACTGGATATTATCTTTTTCTTTATAATCTTCAAGTTTTTTATCTTTAAAAAGTTTATTAGCATCTTTAAATAAACCACTATAAACCATTGTTTGCTTTCCTTTTAATGAACTATAAAAAACTTTAAAAACTGGCTTACTTACTAAATAATCAGTATCTTTAGCTGAATACTTTGCAAGTTCGTAAACTTCTTTATAGTCATTAATTTTAGCTTTTCTTACGTCAACTTGAGTTATTAAATTATTTCTAGTTGCTTTTCTCCAAAGTTCAAGCCATCTTTCTTGTTTTATATAATATCTAGAAGTAAAATAACTTTTATCAACTGCCAAAACAACGTGAAAATGAGGATTATATGTATCAAAGTTTGGTTCTAAATCTCCAATTTCTAAGCCTTTATTTTGATAATATTTCTTTTTCTTTTTCCAAAGCCCTTTAGTTATATACTTTTCTTTTTGATATGTTACTTCAAGTTTTCTTATATATCCCTTAACTATTGATTTTACTTCTTTAGTCTGCATTAATCTTTGAAAAGATTTATTATAATCTTTTATGCTTTCTTCTAGCTCGTCCCCTTTTACATTAGGGGTTGTTAAAGTTAAGAATATAAATTCTTTATGTTCTTCTTTTCTTAAATAATCCATAAGAATACTTATCTTTAAGCTATCTTTACAAGATACCCTCCAACCACACATTGGACAAAATCTGTTACCACAGAAATTACCTGAATGTAATTTTTTATTTTCCAAATTTAAGTCCCCCAATAACATTAAAAAAGTTCCACAGTCTTTAATTCGTTCTATCATTTTTTTTGAAACTGATGACTCAATATAATTACTGAATTTTGGATTTTTTAATCTTTTACTTGTACATTTTTCAATTATTTCTTCTTGTATTTTTTGATTATTTTTGTTATTATTATTCATGTTAATTAAATAGAAATTTAATGAGGAAAACCTCATCAAAAAACTTGCTCCTTTCGTAGTAGATTT
>NZ_JAUNLM010000003.1 GCF_030532265.1 Clostridium sp.
ATATAATTTAATTATAAGGCGCTATAGCCAAGTGGTAAGGCAGAGGTCTGCAAAACCTTTATTCCCCAGTTCAAATCTGGGTGGCGCCTCCAATAAAAAAGGAGAACTATAAGTTCTCCTTTTTTATTTCTATTTAATTTTTTCAATTAATTCTCCAATTTCATCATGAGTTATTTTATACTTTTTGTTACAGAAATTACAAACTATTTCTTCATCTTTTCCTTCATCATATATTTCATTTAAATCTTTTGATCCAATACTTATTAATGCTTTTTCTATTCTTTCTTTTGAACAATCACATTTATACTCTGGTTCAATTTCTTCTAATATTTTAGGATCCATATCTTCAAATATTTCTTTTATAATATCTTCAATTGTTTTTCCTTCTTCTATAAGTGCTGTTATAGGTTTCATATCTTGAAGTCTATATGTTATAACATCAGCTAAAAGTTCATCTGCATCTGGCATCATTTGAATTATAAATCCACCTGCTGCCTTTATTGATAAATCTTTATCTACTAAAACTCCAAGTGCAACTGCAGATGGTGTTTGTTCTGATACAGTGAAATAATAAGCTAAATCCTCTGCAACTTCTCCAGTATATATAGGAACCTGTCCAACATATGGATCTTTAAGACCCATATCTTTTATAACATATAATAATCCATTTTTTCCAATAGCTCCACTTACATCAAGTTTTCCATTTTCTTTTAATGGAATATCAACTTTTGGATTGCCAATAAATCCTTTAACAGTTCCATTTGAATGAGCAGTAACCGTTACTCCATTAACCGGTCCTCCTCCATTCATTCTTAAAGTTATTGCTTCTTTTTCTGATTTTAGTTGAACTCCCATTAATGATGCAGCTGTAAGCATTCTTCCAAGAGCTGCTGATGCAACTGGTGTACATTCATGAAGTGCTGTTCCTTCATTTACTAAATTAGTAGTTATACCCCCTATGAATCTAACCATTCCATCTTTAGCTGTACCTCTTATTATTTTATCTTTCATGTACTATCCCTCCATATTCCTTTTAACTACATATAATATTCTTTCAGATAAATCTGAAACCGCCTTATCTGTATATCCTTCAAATTTATCTAATATACAAAATCCAGTCTTATGAACAAGATCTTCTATAAATTTTTCTTTATAAGCTCTTTCAAAATGCTCTTCTTCAAATCTTTCATATAACTCCCCATCTTTAATGAAAAATGTTAAATACATACTTGTAATATCGTCTTCAAAAGTATTTTCCCATGAATAAAAAACATCTTCTGAATTATATGTATAAATATTATTTCCTAATATAGTAGAAAGTTTATAATATGAATTTATATCGAATATAAATATACCATTATCTTTCAGATGATTATAAACACTTTTAAAATAATTTTCAATATCAGAATCTTCTAATATATAATTTGTTGAATCTAAAACAGAGGTAATAAGATCAAATTTATGATTTAAAGAAAGCTCTGTCATATCTTGGCATACAATTCTACTTTTAATACGCTCTTTTTTGAATTTATCAAAAGCTTCTCTAAGCATATCTTCTGATAAATCAACTGCAAAAGAATTTTTAAACTCTTTTGCTAATCTTAAAGAAACGTTTCCTGTACCACATGCTAAATCTAAATAATCTTCATTATTAATTTTATATTTAGATAATAATTCTTTAACTCTACAGGCTATTTCATCGTAATTAATATCTTCATTTATTAATTCATCATATATTTTAGCAAACTCTCCATATGCCATAATATTCCCCCATTCACTTATATAAACATTATAACTTATATTATAATTATTTATAAATTTAGTCAAACTAATTAATTACAATTTATGAGGATTTACCTTCTACCTAATATTTGATCATTTGTTGGTATATGTAGCTTTTTCTTTCTGCTAGTCATTATACCTCCAATTCTACCTGTTTCTTCAGCAGTTAATGAGCCCCATCCACCTTCATCAACTTTATCTTTAAGACCTAATTCTTCTGCTATTTCATATTTTATTTTTTCTCTAAGTTTTTCAGCTTCTGTTAATTCTCTATTAGATTTTAATTTAGATTTTATAATTTTTTTTAAAGGCGTTTTACTCAAATTAAATCCCTCCATTCTTTAAAATTATTTTATCCAAATTATATTAAAATAATGTATATATCCTTAATATATTTATTAAGACTCTTTTAATAATGTATATTTTAAATTTATTTCTTATTATAAAACTTGATATTTTTTTAATAAATATTTATAGTTATTGTATACATATATTGAATAGATATATAAAATTGGAGGGATTAAATTGTATAATGTCGCAGTAGTCGGTGCTACCGGAAATGTTGGTAGAAAAATGCTAAGTATTTTAAAGGAAAGAAATTTTCCTATAAATAATCTTTATCTTTTTGCTTCAAAAAGATCTGCAGGTAAAAAGATAGAATTCAAAGGAAAAGAGTATGTTGTAGAAGAAACTTGTGATTCAAATATATTATCAAAAAAAATTGACTTTGCTCTATTTTCAGCTGGAGGAGATACTAGTTTAACTTTCGCTCCTGTATTTGCTAAAAATGGTGCTATAGTAATTGATAACAGTAGTGCTTGGAGAATGGATCCTAAAGTACCTCTTGTTGTTCCTGAGGTGAATCCTGAGGATATAAAGTGGAATAACGGAATAATAGCTAATCCAAACTGTTCAACTATACAAGCTATGCCTGTATTAAAAGCTATAAATGATAAATACGGATTAAAAAGAGTTATATACTCTACTTATCAAGCTGTTTCAGGTGCTGGTATGCAAGCTATTGAAGATTTAGAAAATGGTGTTCAAGGAATAGCCCCTAAAAAATTCCCAAAACCTATATTTGGTAACGTATTACCTCACATAGATGTATTTTTAGAAAATGGATATACTAAGGAAGAAATGAAGATGATAAATGAAACTAAAAAAATCCTTCATCTTGATGATTTAAAAATAACTGCTACAACAGTTAGAGTTCCTGTATTAAATTCTCATAGCGAAAGTATAAATGTGGAAACTTTAAAACCATTTGACTTAAAAGATATAGTTACTGTTTTAGATAATCAACCTGGAGTTAAGGTTTGTGATGATGTTAACAACCTTGTATACCCAACTCCCCTTGAGGCGTCTGACAAAGATGAAATATTTGTTGGAAGAATAAGAAGAGATTTTAGTGTTGATAATGGTTTAAACCTTTGGGTTGTAGCTGATAACATTAGAAAAGGTGCTGCATTAAACGCAGTTCAAATTGCTGAATTAATAATAAACAATAAATAGATTGGAGGATTTTATTATGTCAATTTTTGAAGGATCTGGTGTTGCTTTAATTACACCATTTACAGAAACAGGCGTGGATTATGATAAATTAAAAGAAATTTTAGAATGGCACGTTAAGGAAGGTACTGATTCTATAATAATATGTGGTACTACTGGTGAAGCAACTACAATGACATTAGATGAGAAAAAAGAAGTAATAAAATTTACAGTTGATACTATAAACGGAAGAATTCCAGTAATTGCAGGTACTGGTTCTAATAATACAAAAGCTTCTATCGAAATGAGTAAATATGCTGAGAGTGTTGGAGTTTCAGCAGTACTTGTAATTACTCCATATTATAATAAAACTAATCACAAAGGTCTTTTAAAGCACTTTGAATCTATAAATAACGCTATAAATATACCTATAATTCTTTATAACGTACCAAGTAGAACAGGAATGAACATTACTCCTGATACTTTAAAAGAATTAAGCAAGCTAAATAATGTAGTTGCTATAAAAGAAGCTAGTGGTGATCTAAGTCAAGTTGCTAAAATGGCAGAAGCTTGTGGAGATAGAATAGATATTTATTCAGGAAATGATGATCAAATAATCCCTATTATGTCTCTTGGCGGAAAAGGTGTTATTTCTGTTCTTGCAAATGTAATTCCAAAAGAAACTCATAACATGACAAGAATGTATTTGGATGGAAAGTGTCATGATGCTTCAAAAATGCAATTAGAGTATTTAACTCTTGCTAATTCACTTTTCTTAGAAACTAACCCTATCCCAGTTAAAACTGCTCTTAACTTAATGGGATTTAAAGTTGGTCCTTTAAGACTTCCTTTATATGAAATGGATGATGCTTTAAAGAATCAATTAGAAAATACCCTAAAAAAATATAAATTAATCTAAGGAGATTTTAAATGACTAAAGTAATAATAAATGGTATATCCGGAAAAATGGGAACTGTTATATGTAATGTAGCAAAAGATTTTAAAGACATTGATATAGTTGCAGGTATAGATAAATTTCCAAAAGAAAATTCTAATATAAAAATATTTTCTTCTCCTTCTGAAGTAAATATTGATTATGATGTTTTATTAGATTTTTCAAGAGCTGATGCATTAAAAGGCTTATTAAAACTTACTGAAAAAACTAAAAAACCTCTTGTTATATGTTCAACTGGATTTTCAGAAGATGATTTAAAACTTATAGATGAAAAAAGTAAAAGCTTGCCATTATTTAGATCTGCTAACATGTCTCTTGGAATAAACTTAATAAATTCTTTATTAAAAAAGGTAGCTCCTTTATTATACGGAAACTACGATATAGAAATAATAGAAAAACATCATAATCAAAAAGTAGATGCTCCAAGTGGAACAGCTCTTCTTTTAGCTGATACTATCAAGGATTCTTTAAAAGATGATACTAAATATGTATATGGAAGAGAAGGACAGCACAAACGTGAAAAAGAAGAAATAGGTATACACGCTATACGTGGCGGTTCAATTGTCGGAGATCATGATGTAATATTTGCTGGTACTGGAGAAGTTATAGAACTTTCTCATAAGGCAATATCAAGAGATGTATTTGCTGTTGGAGCTTTAAAAGCTTGTGAATATATGAGCAATATAAAAGAACCTGGACTATATGATATGAATGATGTTATAGGATTATAAATTTCAAAAAAATAGGCAATTTTTTATTTGCCTATTTTTTTATAATAACTTACTCATATAATATTCATCATAATAAAGCCCATCCTTGAAAATAGCTCTTTTCTTCAACCCTTCAACTTTAAATCCAACTTTTTTATATAAATTTATTGCAATAATATTATTGCAAACTACAGTTAATTCAAGTCTCTTTATATTATTTTCATATGCCCAAATAAATAATTCTTCAAATAATTTTCTTCCTATTCCTTTGCTCCTATATTTTTTTCTAATTCCAACTACACTATAAGATACATGTCTTATTCTATTGTACTTACCTCTAAAAGAACTTAAATAACCTATAAGTTCCTCACCATCAAATGCCCCAATAAAAACTAAATCTTCTAAGCTACTTGATAACATTTTATGAACTTCTTCTTCTGTTATTTTTCTTTCTCCTTCTTCAAATAGCAGAAATTCACTTTCTTTATCTAAATTATAAAAAAGTTTATGAAGCTTTTTATAATATCTTCTATTAAGTCTTCTTATTTCCAAATATTAGACCTCCTTATAATAAACGCTTTATATTTATATATATAAAAAAGAAGCAAGAATTATATCTCCTTGCTTCCTTTTTTATATTAATGAGCTTCTACATATGATTTATCAAAATAAATTTGTCCAAGTGATGATGATTGATAACCCTTAACATATGATTGAATTCCATATACTTTAGTATAATCATATAATGGAATTATAGGCATTTCTTCTAGTAATATTTCTTCTGCTTTTTTCATTAATTCAAATCTTTTATTATTATCAGCTTCAACCTTTGCCTTTTTAATTAACTCATCATATTCTTTATTTGAAAAATGTGAATCATTATTTCCCCAACTATTTTTATCTCCATCATTTCCACTAATCCACATATCTAAAAATGTCATAGGATCTATATAATCTGCAGACCAACCATGTCTTGCTATTTCATATTGACCATTTTGTCTTGTATTTAAAAATACTGCCCACTCTTGATTTTTAAGTTCTACATTAACCCCAATTTCTTTCCAATTTTGTTGAACAACTTCCATTATAGCTTTATGACCACCTTCTGAATTATACATTAATTCTATAGTTGGAATACCTTTACCATTTGCATATCCTGCTTCCTTTAAAAGCTTCTTGGCTTCTTCAACATTTTCTGATTGTTTTGTTGGGTCAAACTTATTATTCTTAAAATCCTTTCCATTTGAATCTTTTATTCCTTCTGGAACATAACTAGCTGATGCTACTTGACCTGCTTTAGTAACATTTTCAACTATAGAAACTCTATCTATAGCTAAAGAAAGTGCTTGTCTAACCTTCTTATCTGAAAGTACCTTTTGAACTTCTTTATCTAACTTATCAAATTCATTATTTACATTTACACATAAGAAGTATGTTCCAAGATTCGGATAAATTTGTACTAATCCACTCGCCTTCCCATCTTCTATTCTTTCAGTTGGAACATTACTTATAATATCAAAATCCCCTGATTCTAATGATGCATATGAACTTGTTTCATCCATAGCCATCTTATAAATTAATGTTTCAAGCTTTACGTTATCCTTATTCCAATAATTATCATTTTTAATAAAAGTATAAGAATCCTTCATTTGAAAATCATTTAATTTAAAAGGTCCATTTGATACATAGGTTTCAGGCTTATTTGTCCACTTATCACCATGCTCTTTTATTATATCTTCTCTTACTGGCATATAAGTTGGAAATGACATAAGTTCTATAAAATAAGGAGTTGGTGAATTTAAAGTTACTTCTAAAGTTTTATCATCTATTACTTTAACTCCAAGTTTATCCTCTTTTACCTTACCCTCATAAAATTCCTTTGCATTTTTAATGTAATAAAGTTGATATGCATATTCTGCTGCTGTTTCTTTAGAAAGTGCTCTTTTCCATGCATATGCAAAATCTTTTGCTGTAACAGGCTTACCATCTGACCATTTGGCATCATCTCTTAAATTAAATGTATAAGTTAATCCATCATTTGATATTTTCCATTCTTTAGCGACTCCAGGTATAGCTTTATCATTTTCATCTAATCTAGTTAATCCTTCAAATGCATTTCCAATTATAGTAGATCCATCTACAGCTGTATTTAAAGCTGGATCAATAGTTTCTACAACTGCTCCAACATTATAAGTAATTTTTTGTTCTACCGCTTCACTATTTCCCCCATTACCTTGATCACTTGAACCTCCACATCCAGCAAAAACAGATGCACTTAACGCTACAGCTAATGCTACAGCACAAAGCTTTTTGATTTTACTTAATTTCATTTTTTATCCCCCTTTTTATATAGAGTTATAATTAAATTATCAATTAGATAATAAATTATCTTAATATTATATTATTAATTATTAAATAAGTGACAAGAAACAAAATGTCCTTTTTCCACTTCTTTGATAGATGGTTCTACCTTACTGCATATATCTTTGGCATAAATACATCTTCCACAAAATCTACATCCTGGTTTAGGGTCTATTGGAGATGGTATATCTCCTGTTAGTACTATTCTTTTATTTTCTTTAGCAATTTTAGGATCTGGTATTGGTACTGCTGATAAAAGAGCTTTAGTATATGGATGCTTTGGCCTTAAATAAACATCATCACTAGGACCTTTTTCAACCATTTGACCTAAATACATAACTCCTATATGTGTTGATATATGCTTAACCATTGATAAATCATGAGCTATAAATAGATAAGTAAGCCCCAGTTCATCTTGAAGTTCCTCTAACATATTTATAACTTGAGCTTGAATAGAAACATCAAGTGCTGATATTGGTTCATCACAAACTATAAATTCAGGTTCTACTGCAAGTGCTCTAGCAATTCCTATTCTTTGTCTTTGTCCACCTGAAAATTCATGTGCATATCTATTTATATGGCTTCCATTTAATCCAACTTTATCTAGTAAATATCTTATTCTATTTTCCCTTTCTTTTCCTTTATATAATCCATGAATATCAATAGCTTCACCAACTATATCTCCAACTGTCATTCTTGGATTTAACGATGCATATGGATCTTGAAATATCATTTGCATTTTTCTTCTTAAAGCTATCATTTCTTTTTCAGATTTATTTGTTATATCTTCTCCATTAAAAATTATTTTTCCACTTGTTGGCTCATATAGCTTTAATATAGTTCTACCTGTTGTAGTTTTTCCACATCCTGATTCTCCAACTAAGCCTAACGTTTCTCCTCTTTTTATAAAAAAAGATACATTATCAACTGCTTTTACATAACTTTTCTTTGAAAAAATCCCTTTGCTAGCTTGAAAATATTTACAAAGATTTTGAACTTCTAAAATAATATCATTATTTTTCCCCATATTGCTTCACCTCTATTTCTGATGTAACTTTAGGTGCATTTTCATGACATAGCCAACATGCTGAGTTATGATTTTCTCCCAATTTAAATAATGGTGGCTTTTTATCTAAGCAAATTTTCATTGTATATTTACATCTTTCTGCAAAAGGACATCCTGTTGGTGGTTTTAAAAGGTCAGGTGGTTGTCCTTCTATAGGAATTAATTTTTCTCTAAGTTCACTCAATGGATTAGGAACACTATTTAATAATCCCCATGTATAAGGATGTTTGCTTCTATAAAAAATATCTTCAGCACTTCCTGTTTCTACTATTACCCCTCCATACATTACATTAATTCTTGAACAAAGATCTGCAACAACACCTAAATCATGAGTTATAAGTATTATAGATGTATTTAGTTTTTCTTTTAAATTTTTCATAAGGTCTAATATTTGTGCTTGAATTGTAACATCTAATGCTGTTGTAGGTTCATCAGCTATTATAAGACTTGGCTCACATATAAGACTTATTGCAATCATTGCTCTTTGTCTCATTCCGCCTGAAAATTCATGAGGATATTGTTTCATTCTACTTTCAGGACTAGGAATACCAACTAAATCTAATATTTCTATTCCTTTAGTCCACGCATCTTTTTTTGATAATCCTTTATGTTTAATTAAATGTTCAGTTAATTGAGTTCCTATAGTATATAAAGGATTTAAAGAAGTCATAGGATCTTGAAATATCATACTAATTTTATTTCCTCTTATTTGTTCCATATCTTTTTCTTTATATTTACTAATATCATCTCCATCAAATAAAATTTCATCGCATTCTATATTTGCATTTTCTGATAATAATTTCATAATTGACATCATAGACACAGATTTTCCACATCCTGATTCACCAACTATACCTACTGCCTCTCCCTTATCAACATAAAAAGAAATTCCTCTTACTGCTTTTACATCTCCTAAATGTGTTTTAAAGGAGGTTTTTAAATTTTTAACTTCTAATAATTTACTCATATTTTTCCTCCTACTATCTTTGATGCTTTGGATCTAACGCTTCTGTTAATCCATCACCAAGCATATTAAACGAAAGTATTATTAAACATATCATTGCTGCTGGGAAGAATAGCTGATAAGGATTTGTATATATAGCTGGCATTGCATCATTACATAAAGTCCCCAATGATGCAAGAGGAGCATTAAGGCCTAATCCTATAAAACTTAAAAAGGCTTCAGTAAAAATAGCTTGTGGAATTAAAAGAGTCATGGTAACTATTATTGACCCCATACAATTTGGTATTAAATGTCTAAATAATATTCTTTTTTTAGATGCCCCTAATGTTTTAGCCGCAAGTACAAATTCTTGTTGCTTTAATTGAAGAATATCTCCTCTTACTATTCTTGCCATTCCAACCCAATATGATATAGAAAGAGCTAATATAATACTAAGTATTCCTGTTTTATCAAATGCAGTATCTTTTAATACAGCCATTATAATTACAACATATATAGTTGTTGGAATTGAATAAAGGCAATCAACTATTCTCATCATTATATTATCAATCTTTCCACCAAAAAAACCTGATATTCCACCATATATAACTCCTATAAAAAGATTTATAATAGCTGCTGCACCACCAATAACTAATGAATACCTTGCCCCCATCATAACTCTTACAAATAAATCTCTACCAAGTTTATCTGTACCGAAGAAATTAGTTTTATTAGGCCCCAAGTCCTTTAATGCTAAATTTTGAGAATCATATTTAAAAGGAGATACTATAGGAACTACTATTGCAAGTATAACTAAAGCAATTATAATTATTAAAGAAATTAATGCTACCTTATTTGACTTTAACCTTCTCCAAGCATCACTCCAATAACCAACACTTGGTCTTATATTTTTTTCGAAAGCTTTTTCTTCTTGCGATACAGGAGTAAACATACTTTTATCAAATTCTAAATTTTCCATAAATCTGCCTCCTTTATCCTTCAATATCATCCAATTTTATTCTTGGATCTATGATTACATATAATATATCAACTAATAAGTTACTTATTACAATTAATGTGCAGAAAAACACTACTACTCCAAGTAAGGAAGTATAATCTCTATTTGTTATAGTTGATACAAATTCATTTCCAAGCCCAGGTACAACAAATATCTTTTCAACTACAAATGATCCTGTTAAAATTGATGCTATAAGTGGTCCTAAATAAGTTACAACTGGAATAAGTGAATTTCTCAAAGCATGTTTAAATATAACAATTTTGCTACTTAAGCCTTTAGCTTTGGCTGTTCTTATATAATCTGACTTTAATACATCAATTAATTTGCTTCTTGTAAGTCTTGTTATAAATGCCATTGAACTTCCTGCAAGCGCAATAACTGGCATAATATAACTACTTGGCCCCTTCAATCCAACTGCAGGTAGTAACTTCCATTCAACAGTAAAAAAATATATAAGTACTGCACCTATTACAAAACTAGGTACTGTTATGCCTAAAGTAGATATAAACATACATAATTTATCTGGTAATTTTCCTGATTTTAATGCTGATACTATTCCAAGTAAAGTTCCAACTGCTAAAGAGAAAACTACTGCAACAACTCCAAGTTTTGCTGATTTAGGAAATGAGTATTTTATAGTTTCTTTTACTTCCCTTCCTCTAAACTGCATTGATTCACCTAAATCACCTTTTAATAAATTTTTCATATAGATTTCATACTGCTCACTTAACGGTTTATCTAATCCATATTTTTCATTTAATATAACCTTCATTTCAGGTGTTACTTTTTCACCATCAAATGGTCCTCCTGGCATTGCCCTTACCAAAAAGAATGTTATAGTAACAACTGCCCATATTGTTAAAATACTAGTAAAAATTCTTTTTCCTATGTACTTTAGCATTTTACCCCCTCCATTCTATTTTTGTAATATTTTTTACATTTATTTATTGTTATTAATTATATTATATATAGTCATTTTGCTAATTTATTATAACAATTTTTATAGTAATTTATTATTAACTTATCAATAATATATCAATATTTTTAATATTAACTCAAAACCCCTTTATCTTTTTGAATACGTTTACTTTAGCTTATACTGTTAATTTATGGATAAAATTTAAATAAAATAAATATCTTTTTTTTATCGTTTTTATTGAAATATTTGTAAAAAACTTTTTTTATTTTACTATTCTTTTTTAAATACATTTCTTTATTTTTGTTCGCATTAAACAAACATTTTGAAAGTTTAATTTTTTAACTTTTATTTTTTATATTAAAAATAAAGAAAATTTATAGTATTAACTAGACTTTTTGAAGTAAAATTTAATCTTTCCTTCATTTTAATTTTTTTCAAAATAAAAATACGTTTGTTACTTTTTGTATAACAAACGTATTTTTTATAAAATTTATATATTATTTATTTTATGTTATTAATAAAATTTTCTATTTTATTCAGTGCTATTTCTAATTCTTCCATTGAATAACAATAAGATATTCTAATATAACCTTCACCGTTACTTCCAAAAGCTGTTCCTGGTACACAGGCAACCTTTTCTTTTTCAAGCAATTTATCACAAAACTCTTCTGAAGTTAAATTAAATTTTTTTATAGATGGAAAAACATAAAATGCACCTTTTGGATTATTCACATCTACTCCCATTTTTCTTAATCTTTCCACTACATAATTTTTTCTTCTTAAAAATTCATTTTTCATAAATATAACATCATCAAATCCATATTTTAATCCTTCAATCATACCATATTGTACAATAGATGGAGCACATGAAACACCATATTGATGAACTTTCATTATCTCATCCATTATTTTTTCTTTACAAGCTATATATCCAATTCTAAGACCAGTTGCTGAAAACATCTTAGAAAACCCACTTATATATATTATTTTATCTAATATAGATTCATCTTGAGCTACTGAATAATATGTATCATATATAATTGAAGCATATATTTCATCTGTAATTACTATAATATCTTCTTTCTTTATAAACTCTACTAGCTTATCTCTTAATTCTTTATTTAAAATAGCTCCAGTTGGATTTGTTGGAAAAGACAATACTAAATATTTACTTTTAGTTTCTTTATATTTATTTATTAAATTATCTATATTTATATTAAAGTTTTCATCTAACTCATAATTATTAACTTTCCCACCAATCATTTTCACAATACTTTCATAAGCTGGGTATGCAGGGTTTGGAATTAGAACTCCATCCCCATTATTTAAAAGTGCCATAAAACAATCAAATATTGCTTCACTTCCACCAACAGTAATGCAAATATTGTTACTATTATATTTAATGTTTAAACCATTTAAATATTTTGCTATTTCCTCTCTTAATTCCATTATTCCAGCATTTTCAGTATACACAGTTTTATTTTCATCTATAGCTCTTTTAATTCCATCTTTAACAACCTTAGGTGTATTAAAATCCGGTTGACCAAGAGTTAATGATATAGCTCCATCAACTTTCTTTACTTTATTATAAAATTTTCTTATTCCTGATATTTCTATTCCTAGTACTTTATTATTCATTAAAACTCTATCCCCTTCCTAGCTGGAATACCTTTTTGATAATAATGTTTAACTAACTTCATTTCAGTTACTAAATCTGCTTTTTCAACTATTTCTTTTGGTACATTTCTACCAGTCATTATTATTTCTACATGTTTTCTCTTTCTATCAATTATATTTATAACATCTTCAACTGTTAAAAATTTATTTTTTAATACTCCCATTATCTCATCAATAATTAGAACATCACATCTATCATCTTCTAAAAGACTTAAAAGAAAATCATAAGAAGCTTTAACTTCCTTTTTTACTTCTTCTTTTTCTTCTTCACTTAAAGTCCAAACGAAACCCCTTCTCTTCTTAAATCTAAAAATTTCAAAATTTTCTCCAAGCTCTTTTACTGTTTGAAGTTCTCCTGTTTCTCCACTTTTTAAAAATTGAATCATAATAACCTTTAAACCATTTCCATAAGCTCTAATCCCTTGACCTATTGCTGCTGTAGTTTTTCCTTTTCCATCACCTGTATATATCTGAACAAATCCTTCACTTAGTTTCAAACTTATCATCTCCTTATTAAAAATATTTTACATTAAACTTTTAATACTAGCAAATATTACTCTTTTTTACTCTAAACTCTTTTATTATTAAACTTTTTTTATTATAATTAACTTGTTATTTATAAATAATAGTAACTGTTAGAAAGGATGATATTATGGAATATAATTTAACTGATCCATATGAAATAGCTAGATTTATAAAAGAATCTAAAAAGTCAACACCTGTTAAAGTTTATATAAATGGTGACTTAAGCGAAGCAAACTTAGAAAATATAGAATGGTATGGTGCTAATGGATTTTACATATTAGCAGGTGAATCTGATTCAATACTAAAAGTTGTTTTAGATAACAAGCATTTAATTAAACACTTTAGAGTTGAAAATGATAGAAGAAATTCAGCAATTCCAATGCTTGATCTTCTTGAAGTAGAAGCTAGAATCGAACCAGGTTCAATAATTCGTGATAGAGTTAAAATTGGTAAAAATGCAGTTGTTATGATGGGAGCTGTTATTAATATAGGAGCTGAAATTGGTGAAGGAACAATGGTTGATATGAATGCTGTAATAGGTGCTCGTGGAAAACTTGGAAAAAATGTTCACTTAGGTGCCGGTGCTGTTGTTGCTGGTGTTTTAGAACCACCTAGCAAATCACCATGCGAAATTGGAGATAATGCTTTAATTGGAGCAAATGCAGTTATATTAGAAGGCGTTAAAATTGGTAAAGGTTCTGTTGTTGCAGCTGGATCTGTTGTTACTGAAGATGTTCCAGATGGAGTTGTTGTTGCAGGTTCTCCAGCTAAAATAATTAAATCAGTTGATGATAAAACAAAAGATAAAACTCAACTTCTTGATGATTTAAGAAAATAATAAAAAAGGTATTTGAATTTTCAAATACCTTTTTTTAATATTAAACTGCACCTTCTTCGTGCTCACAAACCTCATCTTTTTTTACTCTTTCCATTTTAGAAATTGAAACTTCATAAGCAATTTTCTTTACTACTTCTGTTTCTGATATTTTCTTTTGATATTCTCTACTTTGTAATCTACCCCATACTTTAATATTATCTCCAACTTCTAAACTCTTGCAAAATCTTGAATTTCTTCCCCATGCAATTGTTGGAATATAATCTGATTTATTATATGCTCTGTTAACAGCTAGTAAAACATCTGCTATTTCTCTTCCAAATGGTGTAGTTCTATATACTGGTTCTTTACATATGAACCCATCTAA
Organism: Clostridium sp.; assembly: GCF_030532265.1. Lineage (GTDB taxonomy): Bacteria > Bacillota > Clostridia > Clostridiales > Clostridiaceae > Clostridium. The sequence goes on from NZ_JAUNLM010000003.1 coordinate 14,650, forward strand.
ATATATTTCATTTGGATTTTTGCTTTTTTCTATACATGGTTCAATATTTCTAGCAAATACAGTAAGTATAAGTTTATTAGAACCATCTACAAATTTATTGTATGATCTTAATTGTCCTTCAACTATAACGTCTTTTCCTAAGCTTACATCAAAATCAGCTAATAATCTTTCTGAAATCGTTATATTAAGTAAGTCTGTTGAATCACTTAATCTTTGAACTTCTAGATTAAAAGTATAAAAACCTTCCCCATACATTTCATGACTATACTCTAATTCTGAAACTACCTTTCCTTCAAGATAAATTTTGTTGTTTAACATTAAGTTATCCATTGTAACCCCTCTCTCCCTTTATAATTAAGTATTTTATAAATTTTAATGATCCCCACACCAGTACATTTCCATTATAATACATAATTTATTGCTTTTTCAATATAATTTATTATTTTTTATGTTGTATGCCTTGAGAATCTATATAATAACTATCTTTATAAATCATTTCACCAACCTTTTTAAATGAATATCCATCCTTTTTTAGTTCACTTATTAATCTATCTAAATTTTCTACTGTATACTTTGCATTATTATGATAAAGAATTATAGATCCTTCCTTTATCTTATCTTTAACCCTTTTATATTCCTTTTCTTTTCCATCTTCTCTCCAATCTACAGAATCTATATTCCATTGTATTGGTATATAACCCATACTTTCTACTTTTCTTAATGAATTATTCGAATAATCTCCACTTGGAAATCTAAATAAAATAGTTTTTACTCCCGTAGCTTCATATATTACTTTTTCTGTTTTAATTATTTCCTTTTCAATAAGCTCATCTCTAAGACCTGAAAAATTTGGATGTATATAACTATGATTTCCTATTTCATGACCTTTCTCATTTATAATTTTTAAATTTTTTAAATTTTCATCTGTATAATTAACCCATTTACCTATTATAAAAAATGTAGCTTTAACATCGTATTTATCTAACACATCTAATATATTCTTTAAGTAATCTTTCTCAGCCCAATTTATATCAAATGTTAAAGCTATTTCCTTCTCTTTAGTTTCTATACAATGTATAGGTAATTTTTTTTCAGTTGCTATAGTTTCTAATGATATTTTTTGATATTTTACATATACAAAACTCATAAGTAAAATTATAGCACCTATAACTAAAAAAATATTCCTTTTTCCCTTCATACCCTCTAAACCTCTATCAGTGTTATATATCATTTATATTTTATTTATAGTCACTATATTCATTATTTAAAAATTTATGCTATAATTAAAAATATATCTAGATAGATGGAGGCTTAATTATGTACGAAGAAAATTCATTAGAATTAGCAGAAAATAAATTATTGCTTTTATATATTTTAAAATCTTTAAAACATCCTATTTCTAATACACAACTTACAGAAATAGTTCTTGAAAATAGCTTTATTAACTATTTTACTCTTCAACAATACATAACAGAACTTAATGAAGCAAATTTTATAGAGTATGCTGAAGTAATGGATAAAAAATTATTAAAAGTTACAAATGAAGGTGAAGGAGTTCTTTCATTTTTTCAAGATAGAATATCCCCTTCGAAAATATCACTTATAAATGAATATATTAAGTCACATATAGATTTAATAAAAAAAGAATTAACTATACATAGCGATTATACAATTGGACAAAATGATAGCTTTATTGTAGATATTAAAGCTTTAGAAGATGATTCTCCATTGATAGAATTAAAATTACAAGTTCCTACAAAAAAACAAGCCACTTATCTTTGTAACAAGTGGCAGGAAAATCCTTCTGAAATTTATAATCAAATTATAAATCTACTTTTTGATGATTTAAATTAAACTATAATCATTGCATTAGGCTCATTTCCTATTGCAATGATTTTTAAATTTTCAAGCTCCTCATCTATTTGATATAAATTTCCATTAAAGTAATCTGTAACATATAGTTTATCTTCATGCTTCAATATTCCGTTTGGCATCCCACCTAAAAATAATCTTTTTTCTTCTTTTTCTTCTTTTTCATTTATTAAATTTATACTACCACCTTCAAAATCTGAAACATATAAAATTCCTTTATCTTCATAAATATCAACAGGTGTCTTCCCCGCTCTTATTCTACTCTCTAAATTAAAATTACTTAAAGAATAAATGCTTATATATCCATTATTATCATCTTCTAAATTGCTTTCACAAACATATAGTAATTTTTTATCTTTAGATAATTTTATTTTTATAGGATAATTTCCAACCTTTATATTTCTTATAACTTTATTTTCTTTTAAATCTATAACTGTTATTGTATCTTCTAATATATTAGCACAAAAAAGCTTACTATCTTCCTCACATAATACAATACTCCCTGGCGAAATACCTGTTTTTAATTGCATTTCTATTTCTTCTTTTATTATATTGTATATTATTATTGAATTTGTTTCATTACTAGATATATAAGCGTAATCTCCATATATTTTTATATCCCTAGGTGCTGGACATATATATTTTCTATTATTCTCAACAAATGATTCTAAATCAATATTTGATATAGTCCCATCTAACTTATTCACTACAATACAATTATTTTCTTTTATATCTATAGAAATAGGTCCTATAGATTTTTCATCTATTAGCTTTAAATGTAAACTATCTATTTTAAAATTATCTATGTTTAGTTTTTTAATACAGTCGTCTATAGTATTACAAACATATATATTATTTATAGGTAACACCTCCTTAAAAGACTTACCTATATATAATATGAATTATTTATAGAATTAGCGACAAATTACACTTTATTTCTTTATAATTTACAAATATAATATACTTGTACACTTTATAATTGGAGGTAAACTTAATGTACACTTATAAAACAACTGGTGTTTGTTCAACTGAAATACACATTGATGTAGAAAATAATACAATAAAAACTGTTGAATTTGTTAGAGGATGTCCTGGAAATCTTTTTGGAATTTCTAAATTAGTAGAAGGTATGAATATTGATGATGCTATATCAAAACTTGAAGGTATAAAATGTGGCAATAAAGATACATCATGTCCTGATCAATTATCAAAGGCATTAAAAGAATATAAAAATAAAAAGTAAGCTTATTTAGCTTACTTTTTATTTATTATTTATTATTTTCCTCATATCTCCTATCATATAAAGAGAGCCAGTAACTAAAATCAAATCATTTTCTTTAGCATCTTTTAAAATTTCCTCTAATCCTTCATTATAATCTTCAAAACTTAATACATTTTTATTTACCATTTTTATATGTTCTCTTAGTTCACTAGCAAGTTCAGCTCTGTCACTATGTGGAGTTAATGCAATTACTTTTTTACTTAATGGAACTATCTCCTTTATCATATCATCAACTTGCTTATCACTTAAAATACCAATTAATAAATACATATCATCATAATCAAAATATTCTAGTATATTTTTTTTAAGCATTTTTATTCCTTGTATATTATGAGCCCCATCTATAACAATAAGAGGATTTTCTCTTAGTACTTCTAATCTACCTATCCATTTAGCATTAAATACACCTTTTTCAATATTATTAATATTAAAATCTTCTATTTTAGATAAAACTTCAACTGCATTTATAGCTACATTACAATTTAATACTTGATGCTCTCCTAAAAGCCTAAGCTTTAATTTATAATCTTTTTTTAATCCTTTCACTTCTATATTCTGATAAAATTTTTCTTTATTTATGCTTATTAATTTAGAATTTTTTTCGTTTACTATATAAACTTTTGAATTTTTTTCTTTTGCTATTTTTAAAATCTCTTTTTTAACGGATTCTTTTTGAGGATATAATATTAAAGGAACATTATTCTTTATAATTCCTCCCTTTTCCCTTGCTATTTCTTCAATAGTATTTCCTAATAAATTTGTATGATCTAATCCAATTGAAGTTATAACAGTTAAAATTGGACTTACTACATTAGTAGAATCAAGCCTTCCACCAAGACCAACTTCTATTACTGCATAATCAACTTTATTTTTATAAAAATACTCAAACATTAAACAAGTTATTATTTCAAATTCTGTTGGATGGCTGTACCCTTCTTCAATAACTTTATCTACTGCTTCTTTTACAGTTTCTACAGAGATTGCTAAATCTTCCTTTTTAATATTTTCTTTATTTATTTGAATTCTTTCTTCAAATTCCTCCAAAAATGGTGAAGTATACATTCCTACTTTAAATCCTTCTTCAATTAATATAGAATTAATAATAGATGTAGTAGACCCCTTACCATTTGTTCCTGCTATATGTATACATTTTATTTTTTTATGCGGATTTCCCAAAATCTCTAAAATTCTTTCAGTTCTTTCAAGACCATAATTTGATCCAAAATTGCCTACTTCTTTTATATAATCCATTGCTTGTTTATAATTCATCCATCTTCTCCTGTTAATTTTATTAATAATTATAATAATATTTTATAATTAAAAGTTAATACTACAATTATATTATATTTTTCTAAATTTATCTAATAAATGACGTTTTATCATTTACATTAAATTGTTTTTTTGATATCATAAAAATAGTCGGATTAATATTTATTATTTAATAAAAAGTATTGTTAGTAAGAGGTGTTCAAAGTGAAAAATGTTGAGATTAAAAAAGACATCTACTGGGTAGGTGCATTAGATCCAGGTTTAAGAGTATTTGATATTATTATGTATACTCCATATGGAACAACTTATAATTCATATGTTGTTAAAGGAAATGAAAAAGTTGCTTTATTTGAAACTGTAAAAGAAAAATGTTTTGATGAATATTTAAAGACTCTTGAAACTTTAGATATAAAACCATCTGACATAGATTATATAGTAGTTGATCATACTGAACCAGATCATGCAGGATCAGTTGGTAAAATACTTGAGCTTGCTCCACATGCAAAAGTCGTTGGTTCAATGCAAGCAATTTCTTTCTTAAAAGAAATTATAAATAGAGATTTTGACCATATAGTAGTTAGAGATGGTGATACTTTATCTCTTGGAAATAAAACATTAAAGTTCATTTCTGCACCATTTTTACATTGGCCAGATTCAATGTACACTTATGTAGTTGAAGATAAAGTCTTAATGACTTGCGATTCATTCGGAAGCCACTACTCATGTGAAGAAGTATTTAACGATTTACTTCCTAACAAAGATCATTATTATGATGCATTAAGATATTATTATGATTGTATATTCGGACCATATAAGCAATTCGTATTAAAAGCTATCGATAAAATAAAAGACTTAGATATTGATATTATTTGTCCAGGACATGGACCTGTGCTTAGAGATAATCCATGGGAAATAGTTAAAACTTATAAAGAATGGAGTACTCCTGTAAAACCTAATATAAACGGAGACAAAAAAGTTACTATTTGTTATGTTTCAGCATATGGATATACTAAGGAATTAGCAAATCACATTGCTGAAGGTATTAAAAAAGATCATAATGTTGAAGTTAAAATGTACGATGTTATAGAACATGAAACAGCAGAAATACTTAAAGATATAGAAGAATCAGATGGTATATTATTCGGTTCTCCAACTATAGTAAATGAATTACTTCCACCAATTAGAATATTACTTGCAAACTTAAACCCTATTATTCATGGTGGTAAATTTGCTGCAGCATTTGGTTCATATGGCTGGAGTGGTGAAGCTGTTCCAAGAATAGAACACAGATTAGAAGAATTAAAAATGAAATTAGTAAATCCAGGTTTAAAAGTTAGATTTAGAGCTTCAGAAAAGCAAATTCAAGAAGCTATAAACTTTGGTAATAGTTTCTCTAAATCTATGTTTGGCGAAATTGATCTAAAAGCCATTGATCACGGAAAATGTGATGTTAAATAATATTTTAGATTAAAAAAGAGGCATTAGCCTCTTTTTTATTTAAATTTATATTTTCTATGAAAAAACGCTGGTAATTAAATTACCAGCGTTATAATAATTAAATTATTTTAATGTATCAATTCTGCCTTTAACAGCTTCTAACATTTCAACATATTTAACTCTCTTTTCTTTTTCACCAAGAACTACTTTTTCAGGAGCTTTAGCTACAAATCCTTCATTTGAAAGTTTTTTATCTATTCTTTCAATTTCTCCTTCTAATTTCTTAAGTTCTTTATTTAATCTTTCAAGTTCCTTTTCTCTATCAACTAAATCAAGAAGTGGCATAAATAATTCTCCACCTTTAACAACTAATGATACAGCATTTTCTGGAACTTCATTTTTGCTTTCTATAAATGAAACATTTGATGCTGATGCTAACTTCTCAATATAAGCAGCTCCATTTTTAAATGCATCTTTAGCTTCATCTGATATATAACATATAACATTTGCTTTTCTTGAAGGCTTAACATTCATTTCAGCTCTTAAATTTCTTAAGTTTTTAATAGCTTCTATTATAAATGCCATATCATTCTCAGCTTTTTTATCATTTAATTCTTCTTTATATTCTGGCCAATTAGATAAAGTTATTGTTTCTTCTTTATCATTTAAATGCGTAAATATTTCTTCTGTTATAAAAGGCATTACAGGATGAAGTAATTTAAGTCCTGATTCTAAAACATTAAATAATACATTATAAACTATACCTTTCGCCTTTTCATCTTCTCCATATAATACAGGTTTCACAAGCTCAATATACCAATCACAGAATTCATTCCACATGAAATCATAAATTTTTTGAAGAGCTATTCCAAGCTCAAATTTATCCATATTTTCTGTAACTTCTTTAATTAAAGTATTTAAGTTTGAAAGTATCCATCTATCAGCTAAACTATATTCATTTGAATCTTTATATTTATCCATTAATTCTCTATCTAAATTCATCATTACAAATCTTGAAGCATTCCAAATTTTATTTGCAAAGTTTCTTGCTGATTCAACTCTTTCTGGATAATATCTTATATCATTTCCTGGTGCATTACCAGTAACTAACATAAATCTTAAAGCATCTGCTCCATAAGTATCGATAACTTCAAGTGGATCTACTCCATTACCTAATGATTTACTCATTTTTCTTCCTTCTGAGTCCCTTATTATTCCATGAATTAATACATTTTCAAATGGAGTTTCTCCCATATTATGTATTCCACTAAATATCATTCTAGCAACCCAGAAGAATATAATATCATATCCTGTAACTAATGTATTAGTTGGATAGAAATATTCTAAATCATCTGTTTTATTTGGCCAACCAAGTGTTGAGAAAGGCCATAGCGCTGAACTAAACCAAGTATCTAAAACATCTGTTTCCTGTTCTAAATTACTGCTCTTACAAGCTTCACATGTTGTTACTTCTGATTCACTTACGTTTATATGTCCGCAATCATTACAGTACCACACTGGTATTCTATGTCCCCACCATAACTGTCTTGATATACACCAATCTTGTATATTTTCCATCCAGTTAAAATATGTTTTATCAAATCTTTCTGGAACAAATTTTGTTTTTCCATTTTTAACAACTTCTATAGCTGGCTCTGCTAAAGATTGCATTTTTACATACCATTGTTTTGATATTATTGGTTCTATTACTGTACCACATCTATCATGTGTTCCTACATTATGGCTATGGTCTTTTACTTTAACTAATAGTCCAAGTTCTTCTAAATCTTTAACTATTGCTTTTCTAGCTTCATATCTTTCAAGACCTTCATATTTTCCACCCTTTTCATTTATGAATCCTTTATCATCCATAACTCTTATTTCAGGAAGTCCATGTCTTTTACCTACTTCAAAATCATTTGGATCATGAGCTGGAGTTATTTTTACTGCACCTGTACCAAACTCTAAATCTACATACTCATCTGCAACTATTGGAATTTCTCTATTTACTAATGGAAGTATTAAAGTTTCTCCAATAAGATGCTTAAATCTTTCATCATTTGGATTAACTGCAACTGCTGTATCTCCAAGTAATGTTTCTGGTCTTGTTGTTGCTATTTCTAAAAATCCTTCTCCATTTTTAAGAGGATAATTTATATGCCAAAAATGTCCTGCTTTTTCTTCATATTCAATTTCTGCATCTGAAAGAGCAGTTTGACACTTAGGACACCAATTTGTTATTCTATTTCCTTGATATATAAGTCCTTCATTATAAAGTTTAACAAATACATGCTTAACAGCTTTATTTAAATTTTCATCCATAGTAAATGCTTCTCTAGTAAAGTCTGCTGAACAACCCATTTTTTTAAGTTGAGTTCTTATTCTCTCTCTATATTCATCTGTCCACTCCCAAACTTTTTCTAGGAAAGCTTCTCTTCCCATTTCTTTTTTCTTTAAGCCTTGCTTAAGCAATTCATTTTCAACTTTAACTTCTGTAGCTATTGAAGCATGATCTTCTCCTGGAAGCCATAAAGTTTCAAATCCTTGCATTCTTTTAAATCTTATAAGCATATCTTGAAGTGTATTATCAAGTGCATGACCTAAGTGTAATTTACCAGTTATATTTGGTGGAGGCATAATAATGGAATATGGCTTTTTATTTTTATCTACTTTTGGAGTAAAATATTTTTTTTCTTCCCAAGTTTTATAAATTCTATCTTCAAATTCTTTTGGATTATACGTTGTCTCAATATTTCTTATATCTGACATTACAATCTCCTCCTTTAATAAATTTCTAAAAATTATTTATATTTAAGTATAATTACTATTTTTATAATTTTATATAAAGATAAATTTTTTTGCTTTTTTATAAAATAAAAAAAGAGCCTTCATCCTAAAAGGACGAAAGCTCGTGGTACCACCTTTATTCTTATAATAACTAAATATTTATTATAAGCACTTAATTCAATTAACGATTATTTTAAAACCGTCTTTAGTTACTACTATTTCACTAAAGAAGCTCCAAAGCTACCTTCAAAATATTCAGTATAAAGGGCTCTCACCTAATCCCTTTTCTCTTTGATACTTAATAAATTTACTCCTCTTTTTCTAAGCCTTTAATATATGATTTTCGTATATATATGTTATAGTAATATTTGTTTTTTGTCAAATATTTAATTTATTTTTTATTACTATCCTCTTTCATCTTTTTAAATGCAACTGAAAGCATTAATTTTATTCTATTTACTTGATTTACAACTGATGCACCTGGATCATAATCTACAGCAACTATATTAGCATTTTTATATCTTTTTTTAAGTGCTTTCATCATACCTTTTCCTGTTACATGATTTGGTAAACAAGCAAATGGTTGCATACAAACTATGTTATCAGCACCACTTTTTATAAGTTCTATCATTTCAGCTGTTAAGAACCAACCTTCTCCAGTTTGATTTCCAAGTGAAAGTATTTGTGAAGCCATCTTACCTAAATCTCTTATATTTTTAGGTGCTTCAAATCTTTCACTTTTTTCTAGAGCTTCATTCATTGATTTTCTATAACTATTCATGTATTTCATTGCTAAATTGGATAGGTTCTTTGACATCTTACTAAATGCTAAATAATCAGCTTTAAATTCACTATCGTAAGCTGAATAAAAGAAGAAATCTAAAAGATCTGGAACAACAGCTTCTGCCCCTTCACTTTCTAAAAGACTTACTATATCATTATTAGCTGTTGGATGATATTTTACTAATATTTCACCAACTACACCAACTCTAGGTTTTTTAATATCTAATAATTCTAACTCATCAAATTCTTTTATTATATTTTTAACATTTTTATTAAATTCTCTCTTGCTTCCATTTCTGACATTTTCTTTAGCAATTTTTTCCCATTTTTTATGAAGTTCATTTGCTGAACCTTTAACTTTTTCATATGGTCTAGTTCTATATAAAACTCTCATAAAAAGATCTCCATAAATAAGCGCCATTAAAGCTCTTCTTATAAGTCTTATAGTTATTTTAAACCCTGGTTGCTTTTCAAGCCCAACTGCATTTAATGAAAGTATAGGTACATTATTAAATCCAGCATTTTTCATAGCTAACTTCAAAAATCCTATGTAATTTGTTGCCCTACATCCACCACCTGTTTGAGATATTATAACAGATGTATTATTTAAATCATATTTTCCTGATTTTAAAGCCTTTATTATTTGTCCAATTACAATTATTGATGGATAACATGCATCATTATTCACATATTTTAAACCTTCTTCAACTGCACCTGGATCTGTTGATGGTAATATTTCAAGGTTATATCCAGAAGCTCTAACTGCCTCTTGTAAAATATCAAAATGTATTGGAGACATTTGTGGGCATAATATTGTATGTTTTTTCTTCATTTCTTTAGTAAATGTAGGATTTTTATATTCTATATCCTCTGTTACTGGACTATAATTATTTCTATCTCTTTCTTCAATAGCAGCTTTTAGTGATCTAATTCTTATTTTTGCAGCTCCTAAATTATTTCCTTCATCTATTTTTAATACAGTATATATCTTACCTTTTTCTTGAAGAATTTCATTTACTTGATCTGTTGTTACAGCATCTAATCCACATCCAAAAGAATTAAGTTGAATCATTTCTAACACTCTTGAATCTCTAACATATGCTGCTGCTCTATATAGTCTTCCATGATAAGTCCATTGATCAACTACTCTTAAAGGAGCATTTAATTCACCTAAATCACAAATACTATCTTCTGTTAATACTGCCATCCCAAATGAAGTTATAACATCTGGTATTCCATGATTTATTTCTGGATCTATATGATAAGGTCTTCCTGTAAGAACTATACCTTTTTTATTATTTTTTTCAAGATATTCAATAACTTCTTTTCCCTTATTTTTTATATCAGCTCTATATTTATCTCTTTCTACATAAGCTTTTCTAACTGCATCTTTTGCTTCATTTAATGTTATTTTAAAGTCTTTAAACTCTTCAACTATTCTTTTAACCAATACTTTTTCATTATCTAATGAGAAAAATGGTGCAATATATTTTATATTTTTTTCTTCTAATATATCCATATTATTTTTAATTACTTCTGGATATGAAGTTACCATAGGACAATTATAATGGTTAGTTGAATCACTAAACTCTTTTTTCTCATATGGTATACATGGATAAAATATTGTATCCACTCCAGATTCTATTAAACTCATTATATGACCATGCACAAGCTTTGCTGGGTAACAAGCTGATTCTGATGGTATCGTATCTATACCTTTTTCATATAATTTTTTTGAAGAAACAGGTGATGCTATCACTCTAAATCCAAGCTCTGTAAATAAAGTAAACCATAAAGGATAATTTTCATACATATTTAAAACTCTTGGTATACCAATAGTTCCTCTTTTGGCTTCTTCTTTCTTTAATGGTTTATATCCAAACGTTCTTTTAAATTTATATTTATAAAGATTTGGTACTTCATCTTTTTTTATGTGAATTCCAAGTGGTCTTTCACACCTATTACCTGATATAAATTTTTCATCTGTAGAAAATGTATTTTCAGTTAACAAGCAATTATTTCCGCATAAACCGCATCTTCTAAATTCAGATGTCATTTTAAATCCTTTTATATCTTCTTTTTTAAGTAAGCTAGATTCTTCACCTTCTACATATCTTTCTTTTGATATAAGAGCTGCTCCAAAAGCACCCATAAGTCCTGCTATATCTGGTCTTATAACTTCTCTACCTGATATCTTCTCAAAGCTTCTTAAAACTGCATCATTATAAAAAGTTCCGCCTTGAACTATTATTTTTTCTCCCATTTCTTTTTCGTCTCTAATTTTTATAACTTTATATAATGCATTTTTTATTACTGAATATGAAAGCCCTGCTGATATATCACCAACACTTGCACCTTCTTTTTGTGATTGCTTAACTCTCGAATTCATAAATACAGTACATCTTGAACCAAGATCTACAGGAGAAGTTGAAAATAATGCTTCTTTTGCAAAATCTTTAACTTCCATACCTAAAGATTTTCCAAATGTCTCTATAAAGGAACCACATCCTGATGAACAAGCTTCATTAAGTAATATACTATCTATTACTCCGCCTTTTATTCTTAAACACTTCATGTCTTGTCCACCTATATCAAGTATAAAATCAACTCCAGGTAAAAAGTATTCAGCTGCTTTATAATGGGCTATTGTTTCTATTTCTCCAAGATCCATATGAAGTGCAGATTTTATTAAAGCCTCTCCATATCCTGTAACAGTACTTTTTGCAATCTTAACCCCTTCTGGTAATTTGTTATATAAATCATTCATTATTTCTACAATAGTTTTTAATGGATTACCCTCATTACTACCATAAAATGAATATATTATTTCTCTATCTTCATTTATTAATACAACCTTTGTAGTAGTCGAACCAGCATCTATACCTAAAAATACATTTCCTCTAGTATTTTCTAAATTTCCTCTTTTAGCTTTAGCTTTATCATGTCTTTCTTTAAACTTTTCAAACTCTTCTTTATTTTCAAATAATGCTGGTAATCTTTCTATATTATCATCTTTTGCATCACTAATATGTTTAGTTTTATCAACTAATTCTTTAAATGATATACATTCTTGTTCTTCTGATAAAAGTGCAGCTCCCATTGCTACAAATAACTGTGAGTTATCTGGAAATATAATTTCATCTTCTTTTAATTGTAATGTTTCTATAAACCTTTTTCTAAGCTCTGATAAGAAATAAAGTGGCCCGCCTAAAAATGCCACATTTCCCTTTATAGGCTTACCACACGCAAGTCCACCAATTGTTTGATTTACAACAGCTTGTAACACTGAAGCTGCGATATCTTCTTTTTTAGCACCTTCATTTATTAATGGCTGTACGTCTGTTTTAGCAAAAACACCACATCTTGATGCAATTGGATATATAATTGTATGTCCTTTTGCAAGTTCATTTAATCCTTGTGCATCTGTATTTAAAAGAGCTGCCATTTGATCTATAAATGCACCTGTTCCACCTGCACAAGTACCATTCATTCTTTGTTCTATCCCATCTCTTAAATATGTTATTTTTGCATCTTCTCCTCCAAGTTCAATTGCAACATCTGTTTCTTTTATAACTTTTTCTATAGTTTCTGTACAAGCTATAACTTCTTGCACAAAGTTTACTCCAAGCCACTCTGATAATGATAATCCTCCTGAACCTGTTATAGTTACAGTAATTTTTCTATCTCCAATTTTTTCATAACATTCTTTAATTAATTGTATAATTGTATTTTTTATATCTGAAAAATGTCTTCTATACTCTGAAAAGACTATTTCATTATTAGTATTTAAAACTACTATTTTTACAGTAGTTGATCCTACATCCAACCCCATTTTATAATTATTCATTAATTACACCTACTTATCCATTTTAAATAAAACACTTATATATGTATTATATATTAACTAATTGTCAAATCAATAATAATTATATTATCACATTATTATTTATCAAAAATTTAAGGTTAAGTTAAATCTTTATTAAAATTTCAGTATATATTTGGTAAGTTTCGTATATAATATTAAAACTATGTATATAATGTAAATGTTTAATACTTTTATTCATTCACTTTTAAAAAAATAAATTTTAATTTGTTAATTTTTTTTAAATTTAAGGAGGAATATATGAATTATTTTAGCGAAGCTAATAGATTATATAATACAAAAGATTATGAAAAAGCTATAGAATTTTATCAAAAAGCTGTTGAATATAATGAAAATGAAGCATGTTCTTACTATAATTCAGGTGTTTGCTTTATAAAGCTTAAAAACTACGATAATGCTATATCTATGTTAAAAAAAGCAATAACTTTACAAAGGGATAGTAAGTATTTTTTTAATCTTGGATACTGTTATGCAATGAAAAATGAAAATAATAAAGCCTTAATATATTTCAATGTATCTTGGTCTTTAGACAACAAAGATAAAGATTGTGAAAAGGCTATTGATTTAATATTATCTAAACATAAAAAAAGTTAGAATGAGATAAACACTCCTTCTAACTTTACCACTCTCCAGCAATGCTCTTACTTTTATGATCATTATTAAAATATTTATTATCAAAGTAATTTCCTGCTGAATAAAATGTTGGATCTACATTAATCCACTTTCCTTCATTACTTAAATATACTTGATTCCATGCATGATTTATGTATTCATGTCCATTATAAGCTTTACCAATTATCATTCTAACCCTTATATTATTAGCCCTACACATCGCTACAAAAAGACATGCATAATCAAAACATATTCCTTTCCTTTCATTAAAGGCAACTATAGCTCCACTACTATTTAAACTACTATTTTGAATATTTTCTGCCTTTTCAAAATCATACTTTATATTACTTCCAATCCATTTATAAAGCTCTTTGGCCTTTTCTCTATCTGTTTTTAAGCCTTTTGTTATTTTTATAGCCTTACTATCTATAAAATTGTTAGATTCTATCCCCTCATCTAAAGTTACACCATTATAATAAATTATTGTTTTTAATGAATTATCTTCAAATAATCCATTTTTTATTTTATCTACAGTTTTATTATCAATAGAAGATGCTATTTTACTATAAATATTTAGTTTATCAAAAAAATTTATTTCAAATTTTTTATCAACTAATCCATTATAAAAGATTATTCCTATTAAAATGCTTATAACTATTAAAAAACCTCTTAAAATACCAAGAAAGGAACTTAATGTTATAAGTAATGCTTTTTGAGAATTTGAATTTCCATTAAATTCAAAATTAAAAAACATTCTATCTATAAAATTTAATATAAAATATATAATACACTTTATAGTCCAAAATATTATTATAAATCCTATTAATCTAAATAACACTAACAAACTTTTCCCACTATAAATATTATATAAATTTATACTTACACAATCGTAAAAATAATTATAAAATTAAAATATTTTAAAAAACATTAAAATCCTTTATTAACTTCCTATTATAGAATTTTTCACATAAAAAAGACTTTTATTTAAAAATGAATCCTTTATACTTTTTAATGTAATCATAAAAATTATAGTAAAAATAACTAATTCAGGTAGAGTAAAATTCATATTATTCTCCCTTGTATTGTAAATAAATTTTAGACACAACATTTCGTGCTACTTCATATTCATATCCTCTTCCTAACATATATCTTATAAGCTTATTTTTTATTTTGAAATCATCCTCCTCTCTTTTACATATTGATAAATATTTTTTTTCGCATATTAAAAGTGCTCTCTCTTCTTCATCATTTCTATCTAACTCTTCTAATACTTCATCTACTAAATATTTATTAACACCTTTTTGTATTAATGCATATTTAATTTTATTTCTTCCTTGAGTTCTTATTCTATCTTTAACATACATCTTAGTAAACTTTAAATCATCAATAAAAGTGTACTCTTTTAAAAAATTTATTGTTTTTTCAACAGTTTCTTCATCGAATTCTTTATTTAAAAGTTTATCTCTAATCTCTTTCTCTGTTTTATAACTTCTTTCTATAGTTTTTAAAGCACTATCTTTACATTTAGATAAATTTTCAACCTTTGCAATTTCTATAAGTTTTTCTTTATTTACTTCTTCATTTACCTTAAGATTAAATCTATATACAAGTTCCATATATATTGCAAAAACAAATTCTTCATCTATATAAATATTTACTCTCTCTTTATTTCTTTTACACTGTTCTATTTTTGTTATCTTGCTCAAAATTTCACCTTATTTCTCTCTTCTTAAAATATGAATTGTTGGATTTTTAAGAACTTTTTTGGAAACCTCATAAATTTCATTCTTTTCTATATTATTGATTCTATCCATATCATCAACAAATTCTAGTAAATTTTCATTTTCAAGTTCTTGATGAAGTATATAATTACAAAGGTCTGCTGAATCTTCAAGTGTACTTATAACTGCTGTTTTATGAACCTTTTTCATAATATTTAAATCTCTATCTGTAAACTTTATTTTGTTATTTAATATTGAAGATATAACACTATCTATAGCTTCTTTTGCTTCTTCTACATCTTCATCACCTACTGAAGTATATATATATAATGATTTATAATCTTTATTTATATCTAAATGTGTAAATATATCATAAGCTAATCCTCTATTTTCTCTAACCTCTCTAAAAAGCAGTGAGTTAGCACTTTCTCCAAGTCTATGATTTAATATTCTAAGTGGAAGTTCATCATCTTTTTTAAGGTTATCAAAAGTATATAAGTATACTATTGTACTTTGTTCAATTTCATTTTTATAACTTGTAACTTCTTCATTTTTATTTTTTTCTGATATTACTTCTTTTTTTCTAGTTTCTTTCATTTTCCAATTAGAAAAGGATTCTTTTATTATATTTAATGCTTCATTATGTTCAAAAGAAGATACCATTACAATAACAGAATTATTAGGTCTATAATTTTCTTTATAATATTTATATAAATCTTCCCTATTAAATCTATTTACATTTTCTTCGAAACCTATAACATCAAATTTTAAATAACTTTTATCAAATGCTACTTCACTTGTTTTTTTAAAGCTTAAATCCTCTATATCATCTTTGCTAGTTCTTATTTCAGCAAGTATTACACTTCTTTCTTTTTCTATTTCATCTTCTGGAAAATTTGAATTTATAATCATATCACCAAGTAAAATAGTAGCATTTTTAATTTCATCTTCTAAGCAACTTATAGTGTATACTGTTGATGCATAATCAGTATATGCATTATATTCTCCTCCTAAATATTCTAATTCTTCATTTAATTCTTTATTTGATCTAGAGCTTGTACCTTTAAACAACATATGTTCTATAAAATGACTTATTCCTTTTTCATCCATTCTTTCATACATTGCCCCAATATTTACTCCAATATTTATTGATGCTATCTTTGTATCTTTTTTTACTGTTATTACTTTTAATCCGTTTTCTAATACTTTTTTATTTATATCGAAATTTAATTTAATCATATCCATCTCCTATTTGTAATTTAATTACAACCTTTAATATAATATGTTTTCATAAATAATACAACATAAACCTTGTGAAACCCTTCAAATATTTTTATATTTGTATATAATGTAATTAGGTTAAATAAAATGGAGGGTTAATATTATGAAAAAATCAATACTTATTGTAGAAGACGAAATAAGAATTAGATTTTTAATTAGAGATTATTTCATAAATGAAAATTTTAATGTATACGAAGCTGAAGATGGTGAAAAAGGTATTGAAGTATTTTCTAAAGAAAAAATTGATTTAATAATTTTAGATATAATGATGCCTAAAATGGATGGAATATCTTTTTTAAAGAAAATCCGTTCCGTATCATCAGTTCCTGTTATACTTCTTACAGCTAAAAGTGAAGAAGATGATAAGTTACAAGGTTATGAAGTTGGTGCTGATGATTATATGACAAAACCATTTAGCCCTAAAGTATTAGTTGCAAAAAGTAAGGCTTTATTAAAAAGAACTAGAACAGATATAGACTCTAGTTCACAAGATTTTAATGGACTTACTATAAATAAAATGTCTCATGAAGTTAAAGTAAATGAAACTGAAATATCACTATCTCCAAAAGAATATGAACTATTATTATATTTAATATCTAATGAAGGAATTGCACTTTCTAGAGACACAATTTTAGATAACGTATGGGGAATAGATTACTATGGAGATATACGTACTGTTGATACAAATATAAAAAGGCTTCGTGAAAAACTTTTAGATAAAGCAAATTATATAGTTACAGTTCGTGGTAGTGGATATAAGTTTGAGGTAAAGTAATGAAAGAAACTTTATCAAAAAAATTATTTATAATAACAGCTTCATTTTTAGTTTCTTTTATGGCTTTAAGTTTAATTTTTCAAACCTTTATATTTGAAGACTTTTATGAGCAAAAAAAAATCAAAGATTTAACTTACAAAATTGAAAACTTTTCTAAGGCAAATTCTTTTCAATTAAATAATTTGCCAGGCCTTTATAAAGCACTAAAAAACTTTGAAAATACAAACAATGCAAAAATCGCAATATTTTCAGTAGATGGAAGCTTAAGATATATATCTAATAATTTAGAAAATGATAAAGATGATATAAAAATACTTAGTGATTTTTGTTCTACTTTGATAAATAACAAAGATATTTTATTTAAACTTTTAGCAAGTAATAAACCAATATCAACTATATTTTCAACTGATAATAGTCAAATTAAAAACATAGGCGTTGCCTCATCAATGTCTTTAAATTATAAGCATGACTCTATAGTGCTTGCTGTATCATCAATTCAACCAATAATAGAAGCTGGAAATGTTATAAGTGAATTTTATATTTATGTATTTATAGGAATAATGTTTATTGCTTTAATTATTTCATTAATTTTTGCAAAATTAGTTACTAATCCATTAAAAAAGATTAATCATGTAGCTACAAAATTATCTAATATGGATTTTTCTGAAAAGTGTACTAATATAAGTGATGACGAAATTGGTAATTTAGGAAAAACACTAAATTTCTTATCTGAAAATTTACAAAAATCATTAAATGATTTAAAAATGCAAAATAAAAAACTTGAAAAAGATATTGAAAAAGAAAGACAATTAGATATTATGAGAAAAGACTTTGTTGCTAATGTAAGCCATGAATTAAAAACGCCTATAGGTATAATAGAAGGATATGCAGAAGGTATTAAAGATGGTATTGTTACTGGTGATGATTTAAAACTTTATCTTGAAACAATAATAGATGAATCTAAAAAAATGGGAAAATTAGTTGCTAATATGCTAGAGCTTTCAAAACTTGAATCAGGAGTTATAAAATCTAATTTTGAAATATTTAATATAAACAGACTTATTAATAAAGTTGTAAAAACACTTAAACATGAATGTATAGAAAATGGACTTTCTATAGAATTCAATCCTAAAACTGATTATTCATATGTTAAAGCTGATATTTTTCAAATGGAACAAGTTTTAACTAATATTATTACCAACGCTATAAAATATACAAGTGAAAATAATTCAATATATGTATCTATAGAGGACTTTGATGAAAATAACTTTAAAATTTCTGTATTAAATACAGGTTCATCAATACCAGAAGGAGAAAATATAAATTTATTTGATAAATTTTTTAGAGTAGATAAATCAAGAAATAGAAAAGATAATAGTACTGGACTTGGTCTTGCTATAGTAAAAAATATATTAGATCTTCATAATTCAAAATATAGTATTAAAAATGTTAAACTTGGAGTTTTGTTTGAATTTACACTAAAAAAAGCTGAACAAAGTGAAATGGAGGAATGATGTTTAAATCATTCCTCCATCTATTCTAATTACTTGTCCTGTTATATATGATGAATCTTCAGAGCATAAAAATAAAACACACTTTGCAACTTCATTTCCTTCTCCAAATCTTCCCATTGGTATTTCATTTTCTAGTTCTTCCTTATCTTCATTAGTTAAAAAAGCATTCATACTTGTATTTATAACTCCTGGAGCTATAGCATTTACTCTTATATTAGATGGCGCCATTTCTTTTGCTAAAGCCCTAGTAAATAAATTAATTCCACCTTTTGATGTAGAATATATAACTTCACAAGAAGCCCCTACATCTCCCCACATAGATGAAATATTTATTATACTTCCCCCATTATTAAGCATATACTTAAGTCCATGCTTTGATATATACATAGCTCCTAAAAGATTAGTTCTAATAAGATTATCTATGTCCTCTTTAGTTGAATCCATAAATAACCCTATATTGCTTCTTCCCGCATTATTTACTATAATATCTAATCTTCCAAAAGTCTTAACTGTTTCATCAACTAATTTTTTTGAATCTTCGTAATCTCCAACATCAGCCTTAATTTTTATTGCGAAATTACCATTACTTTTTATTATATTTAATGTGTCACAAGCTCCATCTTCATCTTTTGAATAATTTATAACAACACTTGCTCCACTTTTTGCAAGTTCTATTGCAATATCTCTCCCAATACCTCTTGAAGCTCCTGTTACTATTGCAACCTTTCCCAATAATTTCATTTAATTTACTCCTTATTACATTCTTTTAATACTCTTATTATGTTCTTATAAAATACCTTTTCTATTTCATCATCAGTAAACCTTTCTTTTTTAAGAGCATAATAAAGCTTGTTCATTTCACTAGTATCTTTAATCTCTACTTCATTTTCTATTCCATCAAAATCACTTCCTAAAGATAATACATCTATTCCTCCAACATTTTTTATATGTGTTGCATGTTTTACTAAGTCATCTATCTTTGTTATCTTGCTTTCTCCTACAAAATCACTACAGAAATTTAGTCCCATAACTCCACCTTTTTCTGATAATTTTTTAATCATATCATCAGTTAAATTTCTAGGATGATTTTTAATTTCTCTTGCATTAGAGTGAGTTGCTATAAATGGCTTTTTACAAATTCTTAAAAGATCATAAAATCCACCATCTGACAAATGTGATGCATCTGGAATTATATTATACTTTTCCATTTCCTTTACTATTTCTATTCCTTTATCTTTAAGACCTTTATCTTTAAATTTAAAATTGTAGTTTGGATATCCAATAGTGTTTTCATAATTCCAAGTTAATGTTATTATTTTGATTCCGAGATCTGAAACTTTAGACACATTATTTATATCCCCTTCTAAAACTTCTCCCTCTTCTATTGATAGAATTGCACCTATCTTTGAATCATTTTCTATAGAATCTAATCTTTTTATATCTTTTATTACTTCTATTTTATCCTTGTTTTTATTTATTTCTTTCATAAAATTATTATACATTTTATGAAATTCCTCAAAAGGACTTCTTTTTATTTCTTCTAAATCTATAAAAAACGCAAATATTTGTGAAAGTGCCTCACCTTTTTTTAATTTATCTAATGTTACTTTACATATACTATCTTTAAGTTCTAGATTTTCATTTAACATTCTATATGCAGTATCGCAATGTAAATCTATATATTTCATAAGCTATTCCCCCAATCACAGATAAACTTTATTACTAATAATTATATTATAACTTTTAGTTATTAACAAAATTTAAATAACTATCTAACCTTTCAGGTCCTTCTAGAAAACTTCTTTTTATATAAAGATTGTTATCTTTCCCAATATCTATATTCCATTTAACTAAAGCTATAAGCCCTTTATTTATTTCTATTGATGTTATACTATGTGGAAGTACACAAGAACCATCATTAAAATAAGTTCCTTCTCCAACCTTAGGAAATCTCACTCTATGAGTATGTCCACATATAAGTATTATTTTATTTTCACTTGCCCAATCATTTAGGTCTTTATCTATTTTATTTCCTTTTTTATAACTGCTTGCTGGGCTATTAGGAGCTTTGAAACCAAAAAATCCTTCCATAACTCTCCAAAAATATCTTACTAAAAATCTACTAAAAAAAGCTAATTCATTATTCATAATATCAAGTTGATGTCCATGAACTACTAATCCTTTTTTATTATAAGGCTTAAAATTTATTACTAATCCTTCATAAAACTTAGTTTTGGATATAAGATTAATAAAATCTTCTCCAAAATTCCCTCCAATTTTTTGAAAT
Source organism: Clostridium sp. (assembly GCF_030532265.1). Taxonomy (GTDB): domain Bacteria; phylum Bacillota; class Clostridia; order Clostridiales; family Clostridiaceae; genus Clostridium. The sequence goes on from NZ_JAUNLM010000003.1 coordinate 36,153, forward strand.
TTTTTTCTTTGCTGTTCTTTAAAATCTTTTTTACTTTTAATTTTATCATGATTTCCATATATCATATAAAGTCTATTATCACTGTTAAATCTATTATATATGCTAAACACATCTTTATAATTATATGCTATATCTTTGCAATCTTTATTTTTCCAAAGCTCATCTCCATCTCCAATTTCAATTAATGTATATCCTTCTTTATAATAATAATTTATAGCCGCTAAATATATATTTTTATTTCCTACTAGAGAATCTGATGTTCCAGCATCCCCTCTATGAACATCACTAATAAAAACTATTTTAGAATTTATACTAATATCTAAAGTTTCGCATTTTTTTAATATTCTTTTTAAGTCCCTCTTTCCCATAATACATCCTACTTAAATTATTTTATAATATATTATATTATCAGTGTTTCCTAAAAAATTAAGCGAGTAGAAAAATCTACTCGCTTAATTTTTATTAAATATACATTCTATGTTTAGAGCTTAATTTCTTAACTCTATTAATTAATTCTTCATCACCATAAACTTTTTTATTTATAGCATCATTTATAATTGATGCTATTTCTTTCATATCTTCTTCTTTATATCCTCTTGTAGTTACAGCAGCAGTTCCTATTCTAACTCCTGATGTTACAAAAGGACTTCTTGTTTCATTCGGAACTGTATTTTTATTTAAAGTTACTCCTATTGAATCTAAAAGTTTTTCAGCATCTTTACCTGTTAAATCTTTATTAGTTAAATCAACTAATATTAAATGATTATCTGTTCCTCCTGATACTAATTTGAAACCATACTTAACAAGTTCTTCTGCTAATACATTACAATTTTTAACTACTTGCTCTATATACTCTTTAAAACTAGGTTCTAAAGCTTCTTTAAAGCATACAGCTTTTGCTGCTATTATATGCATTAAAGGTCCACCTTGCATTCCTGGGAATATATTTTTATCTAATTCTTTAGCATATTTTTCTTTACAAAGTATAAGACCTCCCCTTGGTCCTCTTAAAGTTTTATGCGTAGTTGATGTAACAAAATCAGCATAAGGTACAGGTGACATATGTAGTCCTGCTGCAACAAGCCCTGCTATATGTGCCATATCAACCATAAAATATGCCCCAACTTCATCACAAATCTCTCTAAACTTTTTAAAATCTATTTCTCTTGAATAAGCACTAGCTCCAGCAACTATAAGTTTTGGTTTATTCTCTAATGCTATTTGTCTTACATTTTCATAATCAATTACTTCTGTTTCTTTATCTACTCCATATGATATAAAGTTAAATAATCTTCCTGAAAAATTTACAGGTGAACCATGAGTTAAATGCCCTCCATGACTTAGATCCATTCCTAAAACAGTATCTCCTGGCTTAAGTACTGAAAAATACACAGCCATATTAGCTTGTGAGCCTGAATGAGGTTGAACATTAGCATGCTCTGCATTAAATAATTTTTTAGCCCTATCTCTTGCTATATCTTCTACTTTATCAACTATATGACAGCCTCCATAATATCTTTTGTCTGGATAACCCTCGGCATATTTGTTAGTAAGATATGATCCCATAGCTTCCATTACTGCTTCACTTGTAAAATTTTCTGATGCAATAAGTTCTATTCCTTCTTCCTGTCTTTCAACTTCTTCCATTATTAATTCATAAATATCATTATCTTCTTCTTTAATTTTTTCAAAGTTCATTATAACACCCCAATTTTATTTATTTTTATTAGATTATACGGTTCTTCTTTAATTTTTTCAACATATTTTTAATAAATTTATAAGTATATATAATAAATATCATATTTTATTAATTATATATACAATATTTATTTTATATATTTATGCTATAATTTATTTATAAATTTACACAAGGAGTGATTATATTGAACGTAAATAAATTGCTTCATCTATCTACATATGCAGGTATTGTTATGCTTCAAAGTGGTGCTGAAATATATAGAGTTGAAGAAACTATTTGTAGAATTTGTCAATCCTATGAAATTGATGAAGCTAATAGCTTTGTTACTCCTACTGGAATAATGGTGTCTATTTGCTATAAAAATCAAACTTACTCTATAGTAAAAAGAGTAACTATACGAGGAGTAGATTTACATAAAATCGAAAGAATAAATGACTTATCAAGAAGAATTGCAAGTACTAAACCTCCTCTTGATAAAATTGAAGCTGAATTAAAAGATATAGATAATACTGAAAGATATTCTTTATTATCAACTTTATTTTTTTCTGGTATAGCAGCAGGATTTTTTTCAATACTTTTTGGTGGAAACTTAAAAGACTTAATTGCATCTTTTTTTATAGGTGCATTTATTAAATATCTTTCAATGATATTCACTAAAATGTCAATTAACGACTTTTTTATAAATACTATTTGTGCTGCAGCTTCTGCCGCTTTTGCAATATTATTTTTACACTTAGGATTTATAGATAATATTGATGAAACTATAATAGGTGCAATAATGATACTAGTTCCAGGACTTGCTATTACAAATGCAATAAGAGATACAATAGCTGGAGATTATTTAGGTGGAATTATAAAAGCTAGTGAAGCTTTTTTAGTTGCTATTGCAATTGCTGTTGGTACAGGTGGCGTAATAAGTTTCTGGCTTAAGATATTAGGAGGTATATAATAATATGACTATATTTATTCAAACACTTTGTTCTTTTATTGCTACTATTGGTTTTGCTGTAATATTTAATATTCATGGTAAAAATCTAATTTTTGCTGGTATAGGCGGTGGAATAAGTTGGTTTGTTTATAGTTTATGCTTAAAAATTCACTTTTCTCAAACCACATCTTTTTTTATATCTGCTGTTATTTTTAGTATTTATTCTGAAATACTAGCTAGAAAATTAAAAACTCCTGTTACAACATTAGTAGTTTGTGCATTAATCCCTTTAGTTCCTGGATCTGGAATGTATTATACAATGTATGAAGCTGTAACTGGAAATATCATTCATTCAATAGAATTAGGATTAAATACTTTATCAAGTGCAGGAGCTTTAGCTCTTGGAGTTATATTTGTCTCTACAATTACTAGACAGTATTATTTAGTTAAAAATAAAAGATATAAAAAAAAGATTGAGAAAATTTAATTCTCAATCTTTCACTTTTTATTTTAATATTAATAAAATTACTCACTATATAAAACAAATATATACTTTACTATTAGCTTTTTATAATTTCATTTATTAATTATGAATAATTTCCTTCAAATTTATTATTCATAATTACAATATAATATTGTTTTTATAACTTTTTTACTTCTTCTTTATTTTATATATTTGAAATTATTATTTCATCTAGAATACCTTTAGTACTTTCAATAGCTTATTTAATAAAATTTGTATTATCTTTAAATATAATACAACCACTTATAAAGATATCTTTCATAATAATTCTTTTTATAATATAAAATCCTTCATATTATTTATATTATCTTTTTTACCTTTAATTATCTTATAATTATAAAATTCTAATTTTATATATTCAAATAAATATTTTTGTATTAATTAAATATTTATTTGATAACTATTAATTTATTTATAAATTAAAAAACTAGCCTTTAAATTTAAAGGCTAGTTTTTAATTAATTAATTTCAACTTTATTTTTATGATAATTATATATATAAAAAGGAACGCCTATAAGCATTAATATAAATCCCCACATTACAGTTTCTGCACCTGAACCATATATTGTCCAAATTGAATATATAAATGCTAATAATGGAACTATAGCTTTTTTTATGAAAATTCCAAAATTAAATTCTTTTGTTCCTTTAAACATAAGCATTATTTCTGCTGCTGCTGTTAAAAGATATATTGGTAAAAATGAAAGTGTTGCAAGTATTGTTATAAATGTAAATGCTGATACCATACTCTTTTGATAATTCATTATTAAAAGTATATTTACTAAAATTGATCCAACTATTAAAGCATTTGCTGGAGTTCCATACTTAGGATGAAGTTTTCCAAAAAATTTAGGAAAAACTCCGTCTTCTCCTGCCGCAAAAGCTACACGTGCTGTTGATAAAAGCCACCCAATGGTTGTACCTAAAATACATATTACAACTGCAATAGTAATTGGCTTACCAATTGAACTACCTAATATTCTAGTTAATATATCAGTTAAAGGTGCTTGACTATTTGCAAGTTCTGAATTTGGCATAGCACCCATACTAGCTACACTTATTAACATATATATAACAGATGCTATAATCATTCCATAAATTGTACTCTTTCTTACATTTTTCTCTGGATTTTTAATTTCCCCAGCTGTAACAGTTGCACTTTCAAGACCTACAAAAGCCCAAAGCGTTGATGTTGCTGCAAGTGATATTGTAGAAAGTCCCTTTCCTTGAGGAAGTAATGGCATTATATTTACAGTATCAAAATTAATTAATGCTACTATTATGAATATAGCAAAAAATGCAATCTTAAACACTGTAGCTACCGTTTGAATCTTTCCTGCTTTTTTTACTCCAATTATATTTATAATTGTAAAGAACCAAAGTATGGCACTTGTATAAATTATAGAGATAAGTGGATCTCTTAAAGCTGGTATAACTGCTGCACTATAACTTGAAAGTGCTACTATTATTGCTGCATTTCCTATCCATGAACCATTCCAATATAACCATGCACTTAAAAATCCTGCAAATTCTCCAAAAGCAATCTTAGTGTATTGATATGCCCCTCCAGTTGAAGGATATTTAGATCCTAAGTTAGCAAATGACATTGCAATAAGTATTGATCCTGCAGATGTTAATATCCATGCAATTATTGTTGCAAGTGGTCCTGAAAGCTGTGCAAGTGTTGCTGGAAGCATAAACACACCTGATCCTATCATATTACCACACACAAGCATAGTTGCCATGAAAAGACTAATTTCCTTTTTTAAATTTCTCTCTTCCATTTAGTCCTCCTTAAAGTATATCTTTATAAAGGTAAAATAAAAGCTCAGAGAAGTATTCTAATCTCTGAGCCCGAATAACTAAAATTCAAAACACAAAGATAGCTCTCCACAAAACTTGTGACAGTTTTACATATATTTTATGTAAACCCAACATACAATTTTAAAGCTTCCATTGTACATTTCGGCAATAATACCTTTCCTTAAAAATCATCGTGCTTACCTCATTAAAAGTACTGATTATTATTGCAACCTCTATCTTACCTATTTTTTAGTGACTATGTAATTGTAGACAAAATTTTTAATAATGTCAATTTATTTTATATTATTTTTTATATTCATATAAGTGCTTTTTTTTATATTTATACTATTTATATCAATATTATTGGGATTAGTAGTTAATTTATAATCTTTTATCCAATAGTTTCCGTCAACATATGTACCTTCTTCAACTAATTCGCTTGGATTTTCATCATATACTTCTTCAATATTATTATCAGGTGTTAATATAACCAAACGTCTACATGCTTCCTCAGCATCATCAAATATATTATAAAATGCATTATAATTATTAAAAGATCTTACTGATGTAACTACTTTTATATTCAATCCTAATTCTTTTGCAACATCTGTTAATTTAATTGTATCTTTCATATTAAACTCTCCTTTTATTATAATTAAAATAGTTCTTTAACTTTCTTAGCTATTCTTTCTCCAAATATCATAGGTGTTTCTTTGTCTTCATCATTAACACCATTTACACTAACATAACCTAAATGTATAAAAGGTTTACCATGTGCTGACCCTCCAGAATATAAAAGCATTCCTTTTACAATTAAATGATTCATTAATGTTAAAATAGCAGTATCTGCTCCTCCCCATATGTAATCAGCTGTAGCATACATAGCTCCTATCTTACCTTCTAAATTAACATTACGTGAATTATCTAACCAATTCTTAATATTAGAAGTAGTGTTAGCTAAATATGTTGGTGTACCAAATATTACCGCCTTACTTTCATTTAAAAAATTTATATCAATGTTATTAATATTCATACATTTTACTTCAATTTCACTTACTCTCTCAGCACCTAGCTTTATTGTTTCTCCAATTCTTTTAGTATGCCCACTTTTTGAATCATATAATATAGAAATTTTCATAAATTTACCCTCCAACCTTTATCTTTTGTTTTATATAAAATAGGTGTAAGCATTAATCTTACACCTATTTTTAAATTAAAAATTTTTTAATTAAATTTCTTCTATCTCATCAATAGATTCAATTTCTTCTAAATTTTCTTCTTTTTCTTTTGAAGCAATAAATGAGCTTAAATCATTATATGTACTTTTAGCAAATTCTAAAAATAACTCTTCATCAATTTCTTTAAATTCTCTGCTGTTAACTACAACTAAATCTCTCATTAAAAGATTTACATCTATTCTACCAACAACTTTAGCAAGATTTGCTGAAGTTATAGCATTTAATATTCCTTCACATTCGTTTCTATTATTTATGATTGCGTTGTTTGATTTTGGTAAGCTTTCTTTATAATCTAGTGTAACACACTCATAAAATTCACCGTACTCATCATATACCTCTAAAGCTATATTATTAGTATCTAAATATCTTTCCATTACACAAGTTAAATTTAAACCATCCCAGTGTATTTTTTTATTAAATACTTTTATAGTTTCCATCATTTCTACCTTCTTCCAAATATACTTTTATTAAGTGCATATAAATACTATAATATGTCTAACTGTAAAAGAAGTTAGCTTATTCACTTAAAATAAATTACTTATATATTATACATTAAAATATATGTTTTTTGAAATATTTGCTGAAATTCTTAAATAAATATATTAATTTTGCTCATTATAAACTATTTTATCTAATATATCTTTTCTATCTTCACCTAAAAAATTAGCTAATTTTGATGGCATATGTCCATCCTTATAAACAGCATTTTTATTTGCATCTACTATTCTTAGTACTTTTTGTGCTAATTTTTCATAAGTAATAAGGTCTTCTAAATATTGGTCTATTAAGTCTTTTAAACAAGTTGCTAATTCCTTAGGATTTCTATAAACTGCTCTCATAATTTACTCCTTTGTACTAATAAATTTCTTAAATATATAATACCATATTTTATTATTATTTCAATCTTACATTTAAACTACTTTATCTTTATTAAATTATTAGGATTTAAAATATCCATTTCATAAAGATTACCATCTACTGTAACATAAAAAAATCCTAATGATGATGTATGCATATCCATTATAACCCTTGGATTAAAGCCATAAGCTTTTTTTCCATTTAATTCAATATCATCAATACTATCAATAATTATTTCTTCTTGAATATTATTGTTTAATTTCACATATTCATAAACTATATTTTTAGCTTCATCTTTTGATATTTCACTTTGAAATTTGTTAAAAGTCTCTTTACTACAACCAAAAATACTTAAAGTAATTATTAAAAAACTAATTATTAAAAGGTTTATTTTTCTCATAGTTGCTCCTTAAATATTAATTACTTATAACTATGAGTATTTTTTTATTTAAATACTATTTATAATTATTTTAAAAATTAAATTTATTTAAACCTATTTTTATATAATTATAAATTTAATAATTATATTATAAAAAGAGAGCAATTTAAACTTTAAAATTACTCTCTTTAAATATTAATAAATTTATATTTCTAAAATATATTTAATTGATTTCCTTTAAAAGTTCTACTAAGAATTTATACATTCTTTCAGCTGATGATATACTTAAATGTTCTGTTGGAGTATGAGCATTAAATATATATGGTCCAAAACTTATCATATCAGTATCTTTCATAGTTTCTTTAAATAATCCACACTCAAGACCTGCATGAATTGCTGAAATTTCAGCTTCTTTATGGAACATATCTTTATATACCTTCTCACAAAGCTTTCTTATATTTGAGTTTGGATCATATTCCCACTCAGGATATTCACTAACCTTTTCTATTGAAGCACCTGCTCTTTCAGCTATTACTGATAATTTATTAAATACTTCATATTTTAAACTTTTAATTGAACTTCTTATAGAAGTGATTATAGAAATATTATTTTTAAAAGTCTCTATAACTGCAACATTTAAACTAGTTTGAACTAATCCTTTTATATCTTCACTCATATTTTGAACTCCATTTGGACACATAACTAAGAAATCTATTAAGTTAGAAGTTGTGCTTAAATTAAATTGTTTATCTACACCTTCATTATAATCATAAACTTCAACATTTAATCCTTTATCTGCTATTCTATATTCAACCTTAAAATCTTTTGCAATATTTTCTACTATTGCTTTTACTTTGTTAATATCATCTGAATTATTTAAAGTAAGTAGAACCTCACATTTACGTGGTATAGCATTATGTTTTGTTCCACCATTTATACTTACTAAATTAAATGGTACTTCTTTTCTTAATTCAAATAATATTCTTCCTATTAGCTTATTGGCATTAGCTCTTTGTTTTATTATTTCTAATCCTGAATGACCACCAAGTAAACCATTTACTTCTAATTTAATACACCTTCCATAAGCTTCTTCTAATTCACCTTCAAATATAACTTTAGTATTTATTCCGCCAGCACAAGCTGTTAAAAATATTCCTTCTTCTTCTGAATCAATATTTAATAATATCTTTCCTTTTAAAAGACTAGTATCTAATGCCATAGCACCATCCATACCAACTTCTTCTGATGTAGTAAATACTGCTTCTATTTCAGGATGATTAATATCATCTGAATCTAATATAGCAAGTGTATATGCAACTGCTATTCCATCATCTGCACCTAGTGTAGTATCATTTGCATATAAAAAATCACCTTCTACTTTTAATTCTAAAGAGTCTTTATCAAAATCATGCTTACTATTAGCTCCTTTTTCACAAACCATATCCATATGTCCTTGTATTATTACAGGTGTCTTATTTTCATAACCTTTAGTTGCAGGTTTTTTTATAATTACATTTAATGCATTATCTTGTATTACCTCAAGGCTTCTTTCTTTTGCAAAATTAACTAAGTAATCACTTATTTGTTTTTCTTTATATGAACCATGAGGAATTTTAGTTATTTCTTCAAAAAACTTAAATACTTTTTTTGGCTCTAAATTTTTACATACTGACATAATAATCGCTCCTTCTTAATGTCAAATTTTATTAAATTTATTTTACTTATAAAAAAATTGTAATTATTTTTAAATTAATAATCAATATATTATTATAAATTTGATAAAATTTATATTTTAATAATAGTTTTTTTATAAAATAAAGAGCACTATAATAATAGTACTCCTTATTTTCTAGTTAATTATTATTTATTATACTTTCTATCTTACTTACATCTATATTTTCTTCTAAAATACTAGATATTCTATCATATTCTTTATTTTTATATTCTCTATAAGATTCTTCTTCATTTAAATTGAAATCTTTTATATTATTCTTATTGCAAATAACCTTAATAAGATTTTCATTAAATTCATCAGAATCAAATATACCATGAAGATATGTTCCTATTACAGTACCACTTTTATTTATGGAACCAACTATTCTATTATTTTCTCCATATATAAATGGAATTACATTTTCATTATATTCATTAAATCCATTATGAATTTCATATCCATTTACATTCAAATCTTTAAAGTATTCATTAATTGGATTATCAATATTTATTTTTCCTTCTGTTTGAATCGTAGTTTTCTCTCTGCTAAATTTAGTCTTAAAATTTAATAAATTAAAACCTTCTTCTCTCTTAGAGCTTCCTTCTATTTGCATATCATCTAAAATTGCCTCTCCTAGCATTTGATATCCACCACATACTCCAAATAAAATAGTTCCTTGTTTATTTAAATCTTTTAGCCTATTAAAAAATCCTTTTTCTTTAATAAACTTTAAATCTTCTATACTATTTTTACTTCCTGGAATAATTATCATATGAGGATTATTTAAATCTAAAACATTATCTACATATCTTAAATTAACATAATTAATCCTTTCTAAATTATTAAAATCAGTAAAATTAGACATGTGTGGAAGCTTCAAAACTGCAATATCTATTTTATAATTATCTCTATAATTATTAGTAGTTCTATATGTTACACCATCTTCATCTTCAATATTTAACTTAGTATATGGCATAACTCCAAGTACAGGTATATTTATTATTTTTTCTAAATCTTTCATTGCTCCTTTAAAAAGATCTACCCTACCTCTAAATTTATTTATAATTACACCTTTAACTCTTTTTCTATCTTCTTCATCTAAAAGCATAAGAGTTCCAACTACAGAGGCAAAAACTCCTCCTCTATCAATATCTGCAACTAATATAACAGGTACATCTGCCATTCTTGCCATTTCCATATTAGCTATATCTGTATCTTTTAAATTTATCTCTGCACAACTACCTGAACCTTCAAGAACCATTAAATCATAATTATTTTTTATGTTATTATATGTATTTAATACTTCTTTTTTTAATTCTTTATTTATTTCTTTGTATTTATAAGCATCCATTATAAATTTAACTTTTCCATTTACTATAACTTGAGTTTTTCCTCCATTTGGCTTTAAAAGTAATGGATTCATAAAGCTTTCTGGTTCAATATTACATGCTTCAGCTTGCACAACTTGAGCTCTTCCCATTTCATCTCCTGATTTTGTAACAAATGAATTTAAAGATATATTCATAGCCTTGAAAGGGCAAACCTTTAAACTTTTATTTGTAAAATATCTGCATACAGCTGTTGCTAAAGTACTCTTTCCTACCGATGAAGCCGTTCCAAGAAACATTATCCCTTTAGTTTTCATTTTATCATTCCTTTATTTAAATATATTTATAAGTGAATTATCTAATGCTTTATTTTTTATTTTATTAGATGATAAGATAAAATAACATGTTTCACCTTTCTTATGTTTACCAGTTATAGAATCAGTTATATGATCTCCAGTTATAATTATAGAATAATCTTTATAATTTTCTTTAATATGATTTGCAAAAGGAAAAATAAATTCATTAAAGCATTTATTTATAAAGTTAGCTTTTCCTTTTAAATCATAAATGTGAGCTAATTCATCACAACCATTTATATGAATAAATAAAAAATCTTTATCTTTTATTTCTTCTTTTGATTTAATTAATTTTTCATCTAAAGAAGTATCAAAGTTTCCAGTAGCTTTTTTTAAGTTAACTGCCTTTAAACCTAATGCTAACCCCATACCTTTTATTAAATCTATTCCTGCTACAACAGACCCACTTAAAAAATATTTTTTGTATAAAGTTTCTATATTAGCCCTTTTAGATAATCCCCATGGAAATAACATAAGACCATCATAGCCTTTTATTTTAAAATATTTCTTTGATAATTCCATCATTAAAGTTATTTTATAAAATATATCATTTTTAATATTACTTTTTGGTAATATAGCATTTATTTTCTCTCCAACATTTTCATGTGGTTTAAAAAAATTTATTTGTTTAATATTTTCATACTTTTCTTTTATAAATAGTAAATTTCTATAATGACTACAATTCACAAGCTTAAAGTAATCTTTAAACTCACCTTTTATCATTATATCTTCTATAAAATTATTTATTAACTTTTCTTCACACTCTTTATCTAATCCACCAGTAAAATCATGTAATTTATTTTTATGTACTTTAATTAAATTGCATCTAAGAACAGATTCATTATCATCTATATTATATCCTTTTGATAACGCCTCAAAATATGCTCTTTCATATATTTTTTCTTTATTAAGTTTGTATCCTAATATATTAAAAATACAACTTAAGCTATCAACATCGTATCCATCTATTGAATTGTCTATATATCCTTTTTTAGTAAATGATGAAAATCCTATTAATTTATCAAAGTTCTTATTTATTTCTTCTTTAATAATAGTATTTTCTTCATAGTATCCATCTAAAACAATCAGTATTTTTTTACTTTTCATTTAAGACCCTATTTAATACTTTTAATATTTTATCATTTTCTTCTCTTGTTCTAACTGCAATTCTATAAAAACTATTATCTAATCCATTATAATTACTGCAACTTCTAATTATTATTCCATGTTTTAATAATTCTTTTTTTAAATCAATATCTTTATCTATACTAAAAAATATAAAATTTACAGAAGGTTCAAAAATATTTATACTTTTTATTTTACTTAAATTATTACATAAATACTCTTTTTCTTTTTGTACGTAATCTATAGTTTCTTCTATGTATTCTTTATCTCTTAACCCACTTATAGTGGCTTCTGAAGCTAAACTATTAACATTCCAAGCCATAGTTACAGAATCTACATTTTTTAATAACTCTTTATTTTTTGTAATTCCAAAACCCATTCTAAGTCCTGGTATTGCATAAAATTTAGTTACTGATTTTATTATTATTAAATTAGTATAATTATTTAGTAATTCCTTTACTGAATACTTATAGCTATCTTTAACAAAATCCATAAATGACTCATCTACAACAACATATATATTATTTTGACTTGCTTTTTTTATTATTTTTTCTAAATGTATTTTTGATGTTAAAACACCTGTTGGATTATTTGGATTACATATAAATAAAAGATCTATATCATTATTTAATTTATTTAATATTTCATCATCTATTTTAAATTTATTTTCCTTTTTTAAAAAATAATATTCTATATTAGATTTTATACTTTTTATTGCTTCTTCATATTCTGAGAAACTTGGTGCTAAAAGAAGTGTATTTTTAGGATTTATAGCTCTTACTACATTAAATATACACTCAGCAGCTCCATTACCTAAAAATAAATTTTCCATATTTATATTTTCATAATTACTTATTTCCTTTTTAAGATTATAATAAGTTATATCTGGATAATTAACTATTATATCTATACTTTTTAATATAGATTCTTTAACACTGTTACTTAATCCTAAAGGGTTTATGTTAGCTGAAAAATCTATAATATTTTCTCTATCTATACATAGTTCTCTACAAACTTCATCTATATTCCCACCATGAGTAAATTTTTTCATAAAATCACCTCAATAAACTTGTTTATAATACAAGCTAATATGATACCTAAAAAAGAACTTAAATATAATATTTTATTTACTAAATAAACTTTATTTAAAGTTATTTTTTCTATATCATCACCTATTCTAGGCTTTTGAACTATTTTACCAAAATAATAATTATCTCCTCCAAGCATTATATTTAAAGCTCCAGCTACTGCCGCTTCTGGATGAGCACTATTAGGACTTGTATGATTATTTTTATCTCTTTTATATATGTATAAAGCTTTTTTATAATCTAATCTAAGTACAAATGATGATATTATAATTAAATAAGCTGTAATTCTTGCTGGTATATAATTAAATACATCATCAAGTTTTGCTGGAAAATATCCAAAATCTTTATATTTTTCATTTTTATATCCAAACATAGAATCCATTGTATTTACAGCCTTATATACAAAAATTAAAGGTGCACCACCAATTCCTGCAAAAATTATAGGTGCGATAACTCCATCAGACATATTTTCTGCCACTGTCTCAATAACAGCTCTTATTATTGAAGTTTCATCTAAATTTTCAGTATCTCTTCCAACTATATAAGATAATCTATGTCTTGCTCCATTTAAGTCATCTTTTTTTAAATATTCTATTACTTTTAATCCTTCATCTTTAAGAGATTTTGTTGCTATACAAAAATATATAGCTAAGGCTTCATAAATAAAAGCTAAATATACATTTATATTTCCTAATAATTTTATTATTATAAAATTAATAAAGAAAGTTATTAATATAACAAATATCCAAGTTATAAGTCCAGCTAACTTTAAACTATTTTTAAATATTTTTCTAAATAAATTTTCACTAAACTTTGCCAAAGCTCCTATAAATCTAATTGGATGATATGGATTTTGTGGATCCCCTATTATTAGGTCTAATATATATCCAAGTATTATTTTAAACATATTAAAACTCCTAAACTAAATTATATTTATCTATTAAATAATCTACTAGTTCTTTTTCATCTGAAAATGTTATTCCATATTCTATCTTAGGCTTATCTATAACTATAATATCTATATTTTCATCCATACAAGCTTTAAGCTTTTCAATAGTTCCACCAGCTTTTCCGCTGTCTTTTGTTATTAGTGCCTTTGCAGAATATTGATTTATAAAAGCTCTATTTAATTCATAACCTATAGGTCCTTTTATAGCTATAACATCTTCTACCTTAACTCCAATATTTAAAACATCTTGAAGTATTTTTGCGCTTGGAAGTATTCTATGTATTATTCTATTTTTTATATTAAGATTATAAATTGTTTCTATGTTTCTACTACCTGTAGTATTTAAAATATTTCCATCAATATTTTTAATTGTATCTTTTAATTCATCATATCCACTTATATAAGAAATCTTTTTATAATTTGATTCTTTTAAAACTCCAAGTCTTTCATATCTTATATAATCTATATTACATTCTTTAGCACTATCTATAGCATTTTTACTAACTTCCTTAGCGTAAGGATGACTTGCATCAACTAGAACCTTGATATTAAATTTATTTATTAAATTAACTAAGCCATCTTTATCAAGTGGCTTAGTGTTTAAATGTTTAAATTTATATTTTTTAAGTAATTCTCCACCATATTCTGTTGCAGTTGAAACTACAACTTCATCAGTAAATCTATTAATATATTTTAAAATATTTTTACCTTCTGATGTTCCAAGTATAAAACCTATCATTACTTATCACCTATTTTATATCCTCTTGGAGTTATAAATTTTCCATCCTTTATATAACTTTTTGAATTCCCAACTATAACAATACTCATCATGTCTACTATTTCTACATCAAATTTTTCTAAAGTAGTTATAGTATAACTCATATCATCTCTTAAGGCATTTCTAACTACTGCAATTGGAGTATTTCCATTTCTATAATTTTTAATTATATCTAAACATTCCTTTAAATACTCTGGTCTTCCCTTACTCTTTGGATTATATAAAGATATTATAAAATCACCTTCTGCTGCAAGCTTTACTCTTTTCTTAATATCTTCATAAGGAGTCATTAAATCACTTAAACTAATATTACAATTATCATGCATAAGTGGAGCACCTACAACTGAACCTGCTGCACTTGATGCTGTAAGTCCTGGTATTACTTCAACATTCTCATCTTCTCTAAGCTCTAATATAAGTCCTGCCATTCCATATATGCCTGAATCTCCAGTACTTATTAAAGCTACATTTTTATCTTTTGAAAGTTCTAAAGCTTTTTTACATCTTTCAACTTCCCCCCTCATACCAGTCTTAAATACTTCTTTTCCATCTACTAATTCTGAAACCATATCAATATACTTAGTATATCCAACTACTATATCTGCATTTGATATAGTTTCCTTAGCCTTTAATGTCATATGTTCTAATCCACCTGGACCAATTCCTATTACATATAATTTTCCCATTTATTCTTCTCCTTCACTAATTATCTCACCTATTGCTAATGTCATTCCATTAAATTTTATTTTCTTAACCGTAACAAAGCTATTTAATAAAGAAATTACCGGTTCACAAACTCCATAAACACCTAAAGTTTTAAATACAAAGTCACTTTTTTCATAATCTAAATTAACACTATTTATACTATCTCTATTAAATGTTATAAAATCACAGTTTAACTTTTTAGAAAGTTCTTTAATTGCTTTTTCATCTTTTTTTATATCTACAGAACCTATTTTACATACAGCTCTATAATCATAACCATGATTTTCTAATGTCTTTAACACGAATTTTTCTAATTCTTTAGGATTTGTTTCTTTTCTACAACCAATTCCTAAAACAACATCACGTCTTATAAGTTTTAAAATATTTTCTTCATTATATTTTTTATTTTTATTAGTAATTAAAACAGTGTTGCAATTTATATCTTCTGAATTAATATATCCATTCTCATTCTTTATAATATTTTTTTCATCTTTTATGAATACCTTTTTATTATTTACAAGTAAAGAGGCTATATTTTTACATATTTTAAAATTATCAATTATAAATCCATTTTCTTTTGCAATAACGTCTGGAGCTTTTATATTCATTCCATCAGTTGCGGTTGTAATAACTGGAGTATTCTTTAATATATTAGCTACCTTTAAAGTTAATTCATTAGCTCCACCTAAGTGTCCACTTAATAAGCTTATTGTAAAATTATTATTTACATCAACAACAACTACTGCAGGATCCTTTGATTTCCCTTTTAAGAGATTTGCAATCATTCTTATAGCTATTCCTGTTGAACTTATAAAAATGATTCCATCAAATTTTTCAAAATAATCACAAGCTACGCTTTTAATATCTAAATCTTCCTTAGATTTTAAAAATATTTCCGAACTTAAATTTTCTTTTAATTTATTAGCTAAAATATCTCCCTTTTTAGTAACACTAATAATTCCAATCATTTTTATTCCTTTGCATCTCTAAACATATGTGTAAATGACTTATCATATAATTTACTTTTTTCATAATCACAGTTTATAAAATCTCCAACTAATATTTGAGCACATTTTGTAATTCCAGCTTCTTTAACTTTTTCATTTATATCGTCAAGTGTTCCTAAAATTATTCTTTCATCTTCCCAAGTTGCTCTCTCTACAACAGCAATATTTACATTTCTTCCATAACCATTTCTTAACTTTTTAACTACTTTATCTATCATTGATATAGATAAGAATATTGCCATTGAAGCTCCAATACT
Source organism: Clostridium sp. (assembly GCF_030532265.1). Classification (GTDB taxonomy): domain Bacteria; phylum Bacillota; class Clostridia; order Clostridiales; family Clostridiaceae; genus Clostridium. The sequence goes on from NZ_JAUNLM010000003.1 coordinate 52,888, forward strand.
TGCAAGCTTTTCTAAGTCCTCTCCTTCTGGAACCGGAGTTCTTCCTTCAACTCTAGTAAGTATTACTGTTTGAGTTACACTTGGAAGAGTAAACTCTTTTTTTATTGAAGATGCAGCTGCTGTAAATGAACTTACACCTGGAATAACTTTATATTCTATATTAAGTTTATCTAACTCATCCATTTGTTCTTTTATAGCACCATATATAGCTGGATCACCTGTATGTAATCTAACTATAATCTTATCTCTATTTTCTTTCATAACTTCTATAACTTCATCTAAAGTCATTTTAGCTGAATTATATATTTTCGCTGAACCTTTGCAAAACTTTAAATGTTCATTTGATACTAAAGAACCTGCATATATAACTACATCAGCACTTTCTAAAGTTTGTCTTCCTTTAACCGTAATTAAATCAACATCTCCTGGACCTGCTCCTATAAAATAAACCATAAATTATTCCTCCTTAGTCTCTACTTGCTATTATTAATGACATATATTCTCTTGAATTTATAATATCATCTCTATTTTCTAAAACTCTTTCTCCATCTCTACCAACTTTTTGAACACAAACATAGTCAAAACCTTTTTCTTCTAATAAATTTAAAACTTCCTCTTCTTTTTTATATACCTTCATTATTACAACATATTTTTCATCTTTAATATCAGAAATTCTTGCTGCTGGAAGTATTAGTAAAGGCTCATTTCCTATTACTAATGTTCTATTTACAAGACTTGCTGCTGCACAAAATGATGTTACTCCTGGTATAGTTACAACTTCTATTCCATTTTCTTTCATGTGTTTAAGCATATGTATGTATGTACTATAAACGTATGGATCTCCTATAGTTAAAAAACCTACAGTTTTTCCTGAATTTATTTCGTTTTCTATGTATTTATAAGCATCTTTTGCTTTTTCCACTCTATCTTTTTTTCCCATTGGAAAATGTTTAAGTATTACTTCTGTGTCTTTACCTATATATTCTTTTGCTGTTTCATAAGCTACACTTTCACCACCTTCAACAGCCACTGGTGAAACTATTATATCACATTGTTTTATTGCATTTACTGCCTTTATAGTTAAAAGTTCTGAATCTCCTGGTCCTACACCTATTCCATATAACTTAGCCATTTATGTCTTCCTTTCTACACTCTACTATAAATATTGGATTATTTGCTATAAGCATTAAACTTTTACCTTTTGATTTACTTACTTGTAACATTGTTACATATACTTTATAATTCAAGTTTTCTATAACTTTAATTGCATCATAAACATTTTTTAACGTTATAAAATTCATTACAAGTTTTCCAGAAGATTTAATTAATTTATTAGATAGTTTTAATATTTCTTCTAGTGATCCGCCACTACCTCCAACAAATATAGAATCAAACTTAATATTTTCATTTAAAAGTTTATTTAAATGTTCTACTGCATCTCCTTCTAAAAACTTTATATTATTACAATTAAACTTATTAAAATTTTTCTTACTTACATCGATAGCATCTTCATCTTTCTCAATTGAATATACAGTTCCCTTTGGGCAAAGCATTGAACACTGAACTGTAATTGAACCTGTTCCACTTCCTATATCTAATACATTAGAATCTTCTTTAATATCTAACTTACAAATAGAGTTTATTCTTATGTCCTCTTTTGTCATAGGACAATTTCCTCTTATAAACTCTTCATCTTTTATAAATTTCATTTCATCACTATCCTCTTTAAATATGCTCTATAATTATTACAGATAATTTATCATAATCTCCATTTTTTAAATCATTAGGATTACCTATAGTAATTTTTTCATCTTCATATGATAAATTTTCTCCAATATACACTTTTGAACAAACTTCATTTTCACTTAATAAATTGCATAATTTTTTTGGAGTATTTATAGTATCAGTTAACCAAACTGTTATTTTATTTTCTAATACTTTCTTTAAAAACTCATCTTCTCTTCCGTGTAAACTACTAAGATAAGCCTTGCTCCACATTATACCTACTTTACTTGCGAAGTATTGAAAAGAACTGATTCCAGGTATAACTTCTATATTTTCATCTATATTTTTCTTTAAATAATCTGTTATTCCATAAAATAATGGATCTCCTGATGCTATAACTGATACTACTTTTTCTTTATTTTTATTTATTTCATTTATTATTTCCTTAATTGAACTTACACATATAAAATCTTTTTTTAAAAATTCTATTGATTTTAAAGCTCTAGAAAATCCTATAATTATATCACTTTCATTTAAAGTAGAAATAGCCTTTGGTAATATATAATCCTTATTTCCAGGACCTATTCCAACTATATAAACCATAAAATCCCCTCCCTATATAGAGCTCCATAAAACTTTAGGACTTAATGGATCATAATACATAATAGCTTCACACTTCATTTCATTATAAGTGTAAATTTCCATTCTCTTTTTTATTTTTTCTACTATATTTTTGTATAATTCATTGTATCCATCACCTAAAAATTTAACTGCGCCTTCTGATGTTTTTTGTTCTAAAACTTCTTTAACAAAACCTATATCATAACCTAATAGTGCAAGCTCTAATCCTATTACTTCTAACCTTACATCGCTAACTCTACTATGAGTATTAAAACATCCATAAGCAATTTTACTAACTTTTCCTATATGACCAACTAAAATTACTTCTTTTATATTTAGATTTCTACAGCAATCAAGTGCGTATCCTACGAAATTAGATATTATAACTATTTCACTTTCTTCATATCCAAGTTGTTTACAAAGTCTTTCACCCATATTTCCAAATGTTAATATAAGTCTTTCATTATTTACAGCCTTTTGATTTATTTCTAGATTTATAGATGCTTTTAAAGCATCTTCAGACATTGGATATACTATTCCTGTTGTTCCAAGTATAGATATTCCTCCAACTATACCAAGTCTAGGATTAAAAGTTTTTTTACTAACTTCTTCTCCTTTTGGTATAAAAATTGTTATTTCCACCCCTTTATCTTTAGGCTTAACTTTCATAACTTCTTTTTTTATACAGTCTCTTGGTACTTTATTTATTGCAGGTTCTCCTTTTGGTATAAAAAGGCCATCTAAAGTAACCTTTCCTACCCCTTCTCCACCTTTTAATTTATATCCATTATCAATAATTTTAGCTCTTGCCCAAATATCTAAACCACTTGTTACATCTATGTCATCTCCACCATCTTTAATAATAGAGCATTCCACATAATCACTACCAAATTTTATATCATTTATTTCTAAATTTAATTTTATTCCTTTTGGAGTATCTATCTCTATATTTGTAATTTCTTCTTTATTAAAAAGCATATAAGTAGCTGCCTTTGCAGCTGCTGATGCACAAGAACCCGTTGTATATCCACATCTTAGTTTTTTTCCATCTGGACCTTCAACATACAAATCAAGCATATTAATTACTCTCTTTCATAAAGCATATACATAATAGCATTAACTATTGCTGTTGCAACTGTACTTCCACCTTTTCTTCCGTTTACTCTTATAAAAGGTATATTTAAATCCTCAAGCCCAACTTTACTTTCAGCAGCACCAACAAAACCTACTGGAACTGCAATTATAAGTTTAGGATTAGCTTTTCCTTCTTCTATAAGTTCTCTTAATTTAAAAAGTGCTGTAGGTGCATTCCCAAATACAAATATATCAACATTTTCTATTGATGCTCTCTCAACTCCAGCCATAGATCTAGTTATTCCTTTTTCTTTTGCTTCTTTGTGAACTTCCTCTAAGTTAACATAACATTTAGCTTCAGAATTTAAACTATTTAATGCTCTTTTATTTATTCCAGATACAATCATATTAGTATCTGTGTAAAGTTTTGCTCCTTTTTTAAAAGCTTCTTTACCAGCTTCTATTGCACCTTCACTTATATCTAATAAATTTTTGTACTCAAAATCAGCCGTTGTATGAATAACTCTTTTAACTATAAGAAGTTCCTCATCAGAAAAATTATGGTCTCCAAGTTCTTCTCCAATTATTTCAAAACTTCTTTTTTCGATTCCCATAGGATTTTTTATATAACTCATTAAATTTACCTTCTTTCAAAACAATATCTTTAGTAATTTTTATATCCTATAATTTCTTTTAAAAATTCTATATTTCCTAAAAAATTAACATGAGGATATCCTGCTATAGTATTATTTTTTTCATACCCACATGTCCACTCAACTTTTTTACCTAAAAAATTCTCTTTAGTAATTTTATAAACTTTTTCTTCATTTAAGTTAACTTTAGATTTATGGAACTCATGACAATTTATAGTTAAATTTTTATTATCCTTTAGTATAAGATTTGCATATCCAAATCTTTGTAATTTCCCAGTCATTTCACTATTCCCATCAAAAAAACCTACCATATCATACCCATCAATATTTTTTGTTAAATACATAAGTCCACCACATTCAGCAAAACACCTCAATCCACTTTCTAAAGATTTTTTAATACTATCTCTCATAGACTTATTTTTAGAAAGTTTTTCTTTAAATACTTCAGGATATCCTCCACCTAAATACAAGAAATCTAAATTTTTTGGTATTTCTTTATCATGTAATGGACTAAAATATATTAAGTTACCTATTTTTTTTAATATTTCTATATTTTCTTCATAATAAAAGCTAAATGCTTCATCTAAAGCAATACCTATATTTATGTTTTTATATTCTATATTTAAATTTTTATTTTCACTTTCAATACTCTTAAATTCATTTAATAATGCATCTATATCAATATTTTTTTCTATAATACTACTACAATAATCTATTTTTTCTTTTAAGTTACTTACTTCAATACTTTGAACTAAGCCAAGATGTCTACTTTCTAAGGATAAATTCTCATCCTTTTCTATGTATCCAAACACCTTAATATTACAATTTTTCTCTATAGCAGCTTTTAAAAGCATATAATAACTTTTACTTATTGAATTTAATATAACTCCTACTACATTAGCCCCTTTAAAATTAATTATTCCATTAATCTCTGCACAAAGAGTTACACTTTGTGCTCCTGGGGTAATAACCAAAAGTATTGGCATATCTTCAAGAACCTTTGATACATGATAAGTTGAAGCAAATGTGTCTATTCCTTTTCCATCATAAAGACCCATAACACCTTCTATTATTCCTAAATCTCCAGAGCCTTTTGAGTAAGTATATTTAACACCATCTTCTCCAATCAAAAATAAATCTAAATTTCTAGATGGTTTTCCTGTAATAAATTTATGAAAAGCTCCATCAATATAATCAGGACCAACTTTATATCCTTGTACATCAAATCCCTTTTTCATTAGCAAATTCATAAGTCCTAATGTAAAAGTTGTTTTGCCACCACCACTTTTATTTGAAGAAATAATTAAAGATTTCATACTTTAATCTCCTATCCTTTAAGTTTCTTAGTTTCTCCGATACCTTTAAACTTATCTTCTATTGCATCATTAATATGTTCTATGTATATGTCTCTAAAGCTTTTTTCTTCTCCTAAACCTTTCATATGTATATCTACTTCTATACCTTTACTTTCTAATATAGTTTTCCATGAATCTTCTTCATCTGATGCCATATCATTTTTAACATGATCTCCTGCAACTACCATAAGAGGTGCAAGCTTTACTTTTCTTATATTGTTTCTTTCTAATCTACTTATAACTGTATCTATTGTTGGGTAACCTTCTACTGTACCAACAAAAGCTCTTTCATATCCTTCATCATAAAGCATTGATTGAAGTGCCCCATATACAGCATTTGAATAATGCATACTTCCATGACCAAATAAAACTACTGCTTCATCTTCTTTTGAATCTAATACATGCTTTATACTATCTATAAATATAGAATAGTCATTTGGTGCTTCTTCTTCTCCTTGATAAAAGAATATTGGTCTTCCAAATTTTAAAACTCTAAAATCATCTTTAAATTTTAATACATTTCCTTTTACATAATCATATTCTTCTCCAGGTATAATATGAAGTGGTTGTACTATTACTTCCTCATAACCTAATTCTTTTAATTTCTCAAGTATAAACTCTGGTTTATCAACTTGTATATTATGTACTCTTTTTAATTTATTAATTATCATATGAGAAGTAAAAGCTCTAAATATATCGTATTCATTAAAATTTTCTTTTATTTCTTTTTCTATTTTTTCAATTGAGTTTTCTAATGCATCTAAATAACTTGTACCAAAACTAACTACTAAAATTGCCTTTTTCATTTTTCACCTCTAAACTTATTTTTAAAAACAAAAGCACCTTTACCTCAAAGGATAAAAGTGCTAATAAATTGCAACATATAAGTAAAAAATTAAATATCATCTTAAATATTACTAAATATAACCTATATTCCTTCCCTCCGAAGAATAGATACTTATTTATAGGCAGGTTTCCTGACTTAAGGGTCACTCTTGTTTAATCCTTCCCGAAAAAATTCAGTGGTTATATTAAACTTGTCTCCTATTCACAGTAGCGGGGGCTGTAATGGTCTCACACCATTTTCCCTTTTAAAATATAACTTTATTTATATTCACCTATAAAATATTTATTTACTTTTCTCGTTCATTAATTATATATTAATTTTTAATAATATTCAACTTTCTTTACTACTTAATTTTAAATTATTCTTTTATATAAAATTTATATATAGTTTGCTTTTTATATTCATTATCTTTAAGAAGTATAGAGTCTTCTATAAAGGAATTATTTCTTCCAATTGGAGGACTTTGCGTTTCTATAGCTATCCCACTTCTAATATTTGCACACTTTCCATTTTCAATAACTCTATCATCTGGAAAGTTTAAAGAATATAAAACTACTGCCTTTTGATTTGTATAAACATCCATGCATCTTCCTGAAGTCTCATCCCAAAGCCTTACTTTAACATTATCTCCTTCGTGAAGTAGCCAAGGGTGATCATATCCTGAACCAATTTTTAATTGATAATTATTTTTTTCTATATCTCTCCCTATAGTTTTTGGTATTATAAAATCAAATGGAGAATAAGTTAAATCTATTAAATTTCCAGTTGGAACTTGTGTATTATCCAATTCTATTAAATAATCACTATCTACATATAAACAATGATTTAGTACAGTTTCTTTTTTATATCCAGATAAATTAAAATAACTATGATTAGTTAAGTTTAAAAGAGTATCTTCATCTGAAATTCCTCTATAATCAATCTTTAATGAACAATCTTCTGTTACTGTATATCTTACAATAACATCTAAATTACCAGGATATCCTTCTTCTTTGTTTTTACTTTTAAAAGAAAATTCCATATAACTTTCTTTTGGGCCAATATTTGTTTTTACATCCATTACTTTTTTATCAAAGCCCTTGTCCCCTCCATGACCTTGATGAATTCCATAATTTTTATTAAACTCTAAAACCTTATTATTAAATAGTACTTTTCCTTCACAAACTCTTCCAGAAGTTCTTCCAATTAGAGCACCAAAATAAGATGGATTATCTTTATAGTCATTAATATCTTTGTATTTCAGAACTACATTTTCTAACTTGCCATTTTTATCTTTCACCATAATATCTGTTATTATAGCTCCATAATTAAGAGCTGTTACAGAAAAACCTTTAGAATTCGTTATAGTATAACTTTTAATTTCATTTGAATCAAACTTTGCAATTACCTTTTTATCTAATTTCACCTTTTCACCCTCACAAAATAAAATTTATATTACATCCCATACATATTTATTAATTTTTCGTAATGAATAGTCCTCTTTTAAATTTAATTCTAGAAATTTATATAATTATCAAAAGCTAACATACCCTCCTTAAATAATTTTAATTTAAATATATTTTTAAATTATAGAAAATGTTTTCATAACTGTGATTTAATTTTAGTAAAATATTATCTTAGTGTCAATTACATATAAATGTTTTTTCACAAAACTTTTTTATTTAAATTAATTAAAATTTATTTATTATTTAAAGCAAATTTTGCCAAAAAGTAAATATATATATCAAAAGGACTTTTTCTTTTATGAAAAAGTCCTTTTAGTTAAAATCTAATCTCTACTTAACTAAATAGTATTACTTTTAAAATTAAATATTTTTATTTAAATCTATATATAAATTATTTTTATTCTGCACATGCTTCCATTCTCTTTTTATTTAATTCTTCATTTACTTCTAAAAGCTTATTTTTAGAAAGATTATATACAAAAATTAATATTAATGTTGTAAAAGCTAGTCCAACAAAATTTGCTCCACAAATTATATTTTTTATTCCAACACCTACTGCCTCAACTTGAGCAGAAGCGCCTGATTCATACCCTAAAAATCCTAAAGCAAATCCTCCAACACCACCAGCAATTGCTTGTGATAATTTTCTACATAATGAGTAAGAAGAATATACTATTCCCTCATTTCTTTCTCCACTTAAATATTCTTGATAGTCAATAACATCTGAAACTAATGCCCATATTAATGCATTTACAAGTCCTGTACCTAATCCAGCTATCATAGTTAATCCAATATATAAATAAGGATTAGTTATTGGCATAATAAATAATACTAAATAAACTAACATTGCTAAAATTGAACCACCAATTGTTGCCTCTTTTTTTCCGAACTTTCTCACTATTATTCCAACAAAAGGTAATATAGCAAATGTAGGTAATATAGTAGCTATTCCCCCTAAAGTAATAAGCCCTGCATTATGAAAATATTCTTTATATAAATATGCATTTAGTGAAGCTCCTGTGAACATAGCAGCAAGCATAGTAAATGATGCTAAAGTTACTCCTATAAACGCTCTATTTTTTATAAGTATTTTTATTGTGCTACCTACATTTACCTTTTTACTATCATTTGCTTTATAAACTATTCTTTCTGTTGTTAATCTAAACGTTATCATATAACTTATAGAAGATATTATTGCAAATATTACTGCACATTTAAAGAATCCTCCTGCTGTTACTACACCATCAGTAAATACTATTTTAGGAACTACTAACATTACTAATAAATTTGCTCCAATTGAACCAATATTTCTAAATGTTGAAAGTGCTGTTCTTTCATTTGGATCTGATGTCATAACTGAAGCTAAAGATCCATATGGTATATTAACAGCTGTGTATAACATACCGAAAGCAATATATGTTACATAAGCATATAAAACTTTCATATTATCTGGAAGACCTGGAATAGCTGTAAATGCTAGAACTCCAACTAAACTCATAGGTATTCCAAACTTAACTACATAAGGTTTAAATTTTCCATGTTCTGTATGTTTGTTTTTATCAACAATAATTCCCATTATAGGATCGTTTATAGCATCCCATATTCTAGCAACTATAAACAAAGTACCTACGGCCGTTGCACTTATTCCTAATACATCTGTATAAAATAGCATTAAGTAACTACTAACAAACATAAAGAATGCTCCACACCCAAAATCTCCAAAAGCATATCCAATTTTATCCCCATTATTAAATTCTTTTGTTTTGTTTCCTTTTGCACTAATAATATCTAAAACGCTCATATGTTAACCCCTTCCAAAATACTTAACAGAATTTTTATAACAAATATTTTCTACTATTTCACCTAATATTTCTTCATCATAAGGATATTGTCCACTTTCAACTAATGCTCCAATGTAATTGCATAATATCCTTCTAAAATATTCATGTCTTGTATAAGACAAAAAGCTTCTTGAGTCTGTAACCATACCAACAAATTGACTAATAAGCCCAAGTTGTGATAATGCAGTCATTTGTCTTTCCATTCCATCCTTTTGGTCATTAAACCACCAACCTGATCCAAATTGTATTTTTCCACAAATATTTTGACCTTGAAAATTTCCAATCATAGTTCCTATAACTTCATTGTCCTTAGGATTTAAACAATACAAAATCGTCTTTGGTAGATTATCTTCTTTATCTAATTCATCCAATATTCTTGAAAGTGAATATGCTATTTCTCCGTCATCAATACTATCAAATCCAGCATCTGCTCCCACTTTATTGAACATTTTAGTATTATTGTTTCTTAAAGCTCCTATATGTAATTGCATTATCATATTTCTCTTTGAGTACATTTTTCCCAAAGAAATTAATAGTGCTATAGAATATATTGATGCTTCTTTTTCAGAAATTTCTTTACCATCTAATGCTTTTATAAATATCTCATTAACCTCTTCATATGAAAACTTCAAAAAGTTTATTCTCTCCAAACTATGATCTGTAATCATACAACCATTTTCATAAAAATAATCTAATCTAAATTCAAGTGCTTTTTCTAAATCATTAAAACATTTTATTTCTAAATTACTTACTTCTGATAATAATTTTATATATTCTATAAATCCTTCATTTTTAATCTTCATAGCCTTTTCAGGTCTAAATGTTGGTGCAACAATACATTTAAAACTACTATCTTCTTTAATTTGCTTGTGAAACCTTAAATCATCTATAGGATCATCTGTAGTACCTATATACTCTACATTTGCCATTTCGATAAGCTTTCTTGCTGTTAATTTATTATCTTTTATTGACTTATTACATTTATCCCATATAACCTTTGCTGTTTTTTCACTTAAAATTTCTTCCACACCAAAGAATCTTTTAAGTTCTAAATGAGACCAATGATAAATTGGATTTCCAATTAAATATGGCATCATTTTAGCAAATTCATAAAATTTTTCATAATCACTAGCATCACCAGTTATATACTTTTCATCTATACCATAGCTTCTCATAGCCCTCCACTTATAGTGGTCATGGTATAGCCACATTTCAGTAATATTTTTAAACTCATGATCTGTGGCTATTTCCATTGGGACTAGGTGACAGTGATAATCAAACACTGGCACCTTTGAAGCATAATTATGATATAAAACTTTTGACACTTCATTTTCTAGTAAAAAGTCTTTATTCATAAATTTCTTCATATTAAAAAACTCCCCTTAAATTTTATTTTTCCCCTTTATTAATTGCTTCTATTAACCCATTAATATAAACTGCTCCTAAAGCTCTGTCATATAGTCCGTATCCTGGTCTTCCAGTTTCTCCCCAAATCATTCTTCCATGATCTGGTCTATATGGTCCATCAAAATCATAATCACAATATGCTTTCACAATTTTATAAAAATCTAAAGAACCTGATTCTGATAAATGAGAAACTTCATTAAAGCTGCTATCTCCAGTTATCTTAACATTTCTAAGATGGGCAAAATGTATTCTATTTCTTTCTTTACCAAAATAATTTATCATTTCAACAATATCATTTACCTTTGTACAGCCTAATGATCCTGTACATAAAGTTACTCCATGATATGGACTATCATATAAATCTATAAATCTCTTTAAATTTTCAAAATTTGTTATTATTCTTGGAAGACCAAATATTCCCCATGGTGGATCATCTGGATGTATAGCCATTTTCATTTTAACTTCATCAGCTACTTTCATTATTCTTTGGATAAAATAATTTAAATTTTCCCATAAAGCTTCTTCATCTATATTTTTATATTGATCTAATAATCCTTTAAGTCCACCTTCACCATAAGATGTATCCCAACCAGGTAATTCTAATTCACCTAAAGCAGGATCCATTTTCTTTACTTGTTCTTCATCATATATTAAACATGTTGAACCATCTTCTAATTCATAATTTAAATCAGATCTTGTCCAATCAAAAACTGGCATGAAATTATAGCATATTGTATCTATACCTGCCTCTGCTAAATTTCTAATAGTTTGTATATAATTATCTATATACTTATCTCTTGTAGGTAATCCAAGTTTTATATCTTCATGAACAGGTACACTCTCAATTACTGAAAGCTCTAATCCATGACTTTCAACTTCATTTTTCAATTCTAAAATTCTCTCTAATGGCCACACTTCACCGACTGGAATATCATAAATCGCTGTTACTATACCTTTCATTCCTGGTATTTGTTTTATGTATTCAATTTTTACAGGATCATCTTTGCCATACCACCTAAATGTCATTTTCACGATTTTATCACCTCTTACCCTTTAATTTTTTTAAATTTTGAAATAAACTCTTTTGCTGTGTTTTCTATATCATTAAGAGATCCTTTAATTAATGAACTACCAACTCCAACACAAGCAACCCCATTCTCAAACCATTCTTCAATATTATCTACTGATACTCCACCAGTTGGCATTACTTCAACATTTGGAATAGGTGCTTTTATTGCCTTTACAAATTTTGCACCAAATAAATCTCCTGGGAATAACTTAATCATTTTATTTCCAGCATCCATAGCTTTCATTATTTCTGCAACAGTCATACAACCTGGTAAATATAAAACATTCATTGCTTTACAAACTGTATTTATTTCTTCGCTATAACCTGGACTTACAACATATTTTGCACCTGCTTCAATTGCATCAGAAGCCATTTTTCCATTTAAAACACTACCAACTCCAATTAAAGCTTGTTCATTTGAACTATATTCCCTTATAAGTTCAACTACATTAGGTATAGTGTAAGTAAGCTCTAATGATTTGATTCCACCTTTTAAACAAGCTTCCATATATCCTTTTGCTTGTTCATGGCTTTCTCCTCTAATTACAGCTACGATACCATTAGCTTTTAATTCATCTAAAATCATTCACATTCCTCCTAAACCCCTGAGTAAGCTGAAAATGCTCCATCAACTGGAATAACAACTCCATTTACAAAGCTTGATGCTTCTTCAGATACTAAGTACAATAATGTTCCTATTAACTCATCAGCTTCACCAAATCTTTTCATTGGTGTACTATTAAGTATTTTTTCTGTTCTCGCAGTTGGTGTTCCATCTTCATTAAATAATAATTTTCTATTTTGATCTGTTACAAAAAATCCTGGTGCTATTGCATTTACTCTAACACCAACCTTTGACATATGAACTGCAAGCCATTGAGTAAAATTACTTACTGCTGCCTTTGCACCTGAATATGCAGGTATTTTTGTAAGAGGTGTAAATGCGTTCATTGATGATATGTTAATTATTGTTGCACCTTTTTTATTTATCATATCTTTACTAAACTCTTGTGATGGAAGTAAAGTTCCTAAGAAATTTAAGTTAAATACAAATTCTACTCCTTTAGGATCTAAATCAAAAAATGTTGTTAAACTCTCATTTTCTATATCCTCTGCATCTAAGTACTCCTTAGTAGTAGTTCCCTTTGGGTGATTTCCACCAGCACCATTTATTAAGATATCAACTGTTCCAAATTCATTAAGTATTATTTCATGAGCTTTCTTTAAGCTTTCTTTATCTAAAACATTAGCTTCAATTCCTATTGCAATTCCGCCTTTTTCATTTATCTCTTTTGCCTTGTTATCGCAAGCTTCTTGACCTAACGCTAATATTGCAACTTTAGCTCCACATTCTGCTAAAGCATCAGCCATAGCCCCACAAAGAATTCCTGTTCCACCTGTAACAACACAAACTTTATCTTTTAATTCAATATTAAATGGTAATTTCATTCTTATTCCTCCCCACATCTGTTATACTTGTATACTAGCATATTAATATATGAATTTCAATAGTTTTTTGTATACATTTTCATAAATATTATAAATTTTTTTAATAAAGTTTATATAATATTAATAAGTAACTAAATTCAATACTATTATCTATTTACAATAAATCATTTAGCATTGTAATCTAAGCTATTTAAAATACATTTTTATTTATATAAAATAAAAGCACTTAAAATTATTTTTTAATCAATAATTTTAAGTGCTAAATAATTTATTTTTTATTTTTTATATAACATGCTACATCACTATTTTCTTCTATTAACTTTTCCCACTCCTTAATTGGAGACTTTATATGATTAAATACAAATTCCTCAATTACGTCCTTATTTTTATTTTTTATAATATCTAAATACATCATATGCTGATCAATTAAAAACCCTTTATCAACTTTCATTTCTGCTAATAATCTCATTCTATTATAATGGGTGCTTATATTACTTATAGATTCCCATATATTATTTTTTGATACTCCTTTAAAAAGTAATCTATGAAATTCATTATCCAAATTATGAAATTCAAGTAAATTATCAGCCCTATTTTTAGTTATCTTTTGAGCAAATAAACATTTCTCTAATTCTATTAGAACATCTTCTGAAAAATTATCACAAGCTTCCATTAATACTTCTTTTTCCAAATTATATCTCATAAAAACTGCTTCCTCTATTATTTTCCAGTCTATTAATGATACATATGTTCCAGCTTGAGGCTTAACTTCAATTAATTTTTCTCCTTTTAATTTTATTAAAACTTCTCTTATAGGCGTTCTTGAAACATTTAATTTTTTTGCTAAATCTGATTCACTTATTAATTCTTCTGGCTTTAATTCTAAACACATTATATTATCTTTTAATACTCTATATACATACTCCTTCCCCGTCTCTTTATCTAACTTTTTATAAATAATCAATTATAATACCCCCTATTATAGTATCTAAATTATTCAATACTATCTCCAGTATACTAGTATGATAGCTATTATACCATAAAAACTTAGATATACATAATATTCATACGTTCAGAATATTTGAAAATTTTATATATTTTAAGGCAAATTTTTAATTATATAAATTATAAAAAGGACTTTTTTTATTAAAAGTCCTTTTTATATTATTTAAAATTATTTTTTATATCCAAACTCTGGAATATTTGTCCATCTCTCACGTAATGAATGAGCTATCATTTTAGGTCTTCTTTCTCTTGTAAATATACCTTTTTTATTTCCTTGAACTCTTATAATCCCCTGACTTGTAGCAAAGTCAGCAAAATTCCATACTTGTTCCCCAACAAAGTTTTTGCATTTATCTACTACTTCATGGTTTGCCTTATAGTATTCTACTTGATATTCTTCAGTAAACATAACTGGAAGTGTATCATGCATACCAGCAACAGTATCAGCTCCATATTCAGTGAACATAATAGGTTTATTTGGGCATCTTTTTTCCCAACCATTTAGTTCTTCTTGAAGCATTCTCTTAGCTTCTTCTAAATCTCCACCTGCAACATACCATCCATAGTATCTATTAAGACATAATACATCTACAATATCTCCAACTTTACATCTATCTGGAGTAGACATTAAATATGTTACCACTGTAACAGGTCTCTTTTGTGGATCTAGTTCCTTTGTTAATTTAATTAATGGTTCAAA
The DNA here is from genome assembly GCF_030532265.1 of Clostridium sp. Lineage (GTDB taxonomy): Bacteria > Bacillota > Clostridia > Clostridiales > Clostridiaceae > Clostridium. The sequence continues at coordinate 68,079 of NZ_JAUNLM010000003.1, forward strand.
ATATTCCTTTGCACCTTCTGAATCTGAATCTGGCTCATTTGCTACAGACCACATTACTACAGATGGATGATTTTTATCTCTTTTAACTAGTTCTTTTAATATTTGTTCATGTGCTTCTTTAGTTCCTATTTCTTTCCATGTATCTCTTTTAACACTTTCACCAAATAATCCTGTAGCCATAAAGTTTAAATGTAATCCAACTGCTGGAGTTTCATCTATTACAACTATTCCTTCTCTATCTGCAAGTCTCATTATTTCTTCTGAATATGGATAATGTGAAGTTCTAAATGAATTTGCACCAATCCACTTCATTAAATTAAAGTCTTTTACATTAATAGCTTCATTAAATCCTCTTCCATTAACATGTGAATCTTCATGTTTACCAAATCCTTTAAAATAGAAAGGCTTATTATTTATTAAAAACTTACCCTCTTTAACTTCTACTGTTCTTACTCCAAACTCTTCTGAATATGTGTCAATTAAAATATTATCCTTAACTAAATCAACTTTTAATTTATATAAATAAGCATTCATTGGTTCCCATAATTTAACGTCTTTTATAACAACTTGTCCATTTTTCCCTTTAGAAGTTGCTACTATATTATTATCTTCATCAATTATTGATACGTTAATATCTGCTTCTCCAATAAAATTAACATCATAGTCTACATAACCATTTGTATCTTCAAATTTAGTTACAATAGTTAAATCATCAACATAAGTTTTTGGTGTTGTATAAATTTTAACTGGTCTATGAATTCCTGCGTAATTGAAAAAGTCAAAATTAACAAGATTTTTCATAACCTTTTTGCCGTTAACTTCAGTTTCTTTTAACATTCCAACTGGTAGTGTAGTTTCATCAATTATATTGTTTACAGCAACAGTTAATCTATTTTCACCAGAAACTAATAGTTCATTTATTTCAGCTTCAAAAGGAGTAAAACCACCTTTGTGTTCAACTAAAAATTTACCATTTAAATATACTTTTGCTTCATGTGTTGCTGAACCAAATCTTAATACTATTCTTTCATCTAATAAGCTTTTATTAAGAGTAAAGCTTCTTTCGTACCAAACCCAACCAACATGATCTCTTACTTCTTCAGCTTCAACTAAATCATTATATGATGATGGTACTGCCATTTTTATTGTATCTTTTAAGTTTGATTCATACCATTTTTCAGTAAATCCATTTCCCTTATCTAATTTAAAATTCCATATACCATTTAAGTCTATAACACTTCTTGATTCTGTCATTATTGGATATAACATAATAAAAAACCTCCCAAATTTTCTTTATTTATATAATTTATTTATTATAATCTAGTTTCCCATCTTCCGCAGAATACAGTATCATTATATTCTCCTTCAAATTCTTCTTCACCTTTTATTTTCTTTATAGTTTCTTTTAATACAGTTCTTGTTGAACCATATGCATTTATAAATGTTTTCATCATAGGTAAATCAAACAAATTAGTAGTTTGATTTAATGATACACATATTGTTGGAAGTTCCCTAACATACCAAGGTATTTCATTACCATGTCCTATTGACCACTGAACTCTAACAACATTTTCTTGACAATATCCTTTCATATTTACAAACATAATAACTGCATCATAATTACTTTTCATTTCTTTTACACTTTCGCTAAACATTGAATTCATTATATCTTTGATATTATGACCATTCTTAGCTGATAAATCATGATAAGATTCATGCATATCAACATTAAATCCAGCTTCTTCAAGTTCTTCTTTTATAGCTTCTTTTGTAGAATTATTTCCCATAATCATATCAAGTGGTTGAGGATTAGTTATATAATAAACTTTTAATCTTTTATGAGTTTCTGGTTTTAAAGGAAGATTATTCTCTGTATCTTTAACTAAAGTTACACTTCTTTTTGCTGCATCAACAGCTAAATTTTTATGTTCTTCACAACCTAATAAATTTAAATCTTCCTTAGGAGGCATCATTTCTCCTCTTTCTTTTTCTTTGTGTAATCCTATTGATGCTTTTAATCCTAAAATTCTCTTTAAAGCATTTTCAAGTCTTTCCTCTGTAATTATTCCTTCTTTATATCCATTCATCATATATTCAAAATCTTCTTCTGGATGATGGAAGAATAAAAACATATCACACCCTGCAGCAATAGCTCTTGGAACTTGCTCTTTTCTTGGCATAGCACTTGTTAAACCTAGCATATGAGATGCATCAGTTACTATTAGCCCATTAAATCCTAATTGATCTCTTAATAAATTTTGTAATATTTCTGGTGATAGTGTTGCTGGTTTTATTTCAGCATCAGTAATTTCTGGAATAAACTTTCTTGAATATGAAGGTAAAGCTATATGTCCTATCATTATACTTTTAAGACCATCTTCTATTAATCCTTTATAAACCTTTCCAAAACTATTATCCCATTCCTCACAACTTTGATCATTTACTCCCATAAGTAAATGCTGATCTCTTTCTTCTACTCCATCTCCTGGAAAATGCTTAGTACAAGCTATCATTTTACTTTCTTCAAGTCCTTTTATATACGCTCTTGAATATTCTAATACCCTATCTGGATCATTTCCATAAGATCTAGTATTTATTATTGTATTTCTCCAATTTAAAAATATATCTGATACTGGCCCAAACGCCCAGTTACATCCTACTGCTGCAGATTCTCTACCTGAAACATATCCTACATTATAAGCTACTTGATTGTCTTTAACAGCTCCAGCGGCTGCTTGAGTTGCTATATAAGTCCCTCCTTGAGCTGCCCCATCTCCACCTGATTCACAATTACAAGCTACTAATAAAGGTAATTTAGATGCTTCTTTATATTTCTTTATTTGCTCATATACATCAGAAGCTTTTCCCCCCATATATCTTGCAGCACCAGGTTGATATTTCTTTATTGTTTCTACAGCTGATTTACCTCCATCTAGAGTTTTATCCATTATTACAAATAATTGACCTATTTTCTCTTCTATTGTCATATTACTTATAGTATCTTCTACCCACTTTATATCTTCATCTGATAAATAAAATGGTTTTCCTTTTAAATCTACTTCTCTCATATGTTATTCCCCTTCTTTAATTTATCTTTTTATATTACATAGCCCACTATCCATTAATGATTCTACTGTATACTCATCAACAAGATTTATATCGCCTAATATTGAATGTTTTAATGAACTAGAACATATTCCAAATTCAATAATTCTTTCCTCTTTCATCTCTTTTAAAATCCCATGTAAAACACCTGCTGTAAATGCATCACCTCCACCAACTCTATCTAAAATATCAAAGGTATATTCATTAGACTTAAAAAGCTTCTTCCCATTAAATAAATATCCTTTTAATGTATTATTATTTATTGAATTTACTTTTCTTCTAGTACATGCAGTATATTTTAAATTTGGATATTTTTTAAATAATTCTTTATAAAGCTCTTCTAAATTTTCTTCAAATTCTAAATTTTTATCTTCAAATTTTAATATATTAATCATATCTAGATGACCTAAAAAAGCAAAATCAATATATGGTAATATCTCTTTTAAAAAATTTCCCGCTTCTTCAATAGACCATAATTTATTTCTATAGTTAGAATCATAGGATACTAGTATACCCTTTTCCTTACAAGCTTTAATAAAATCAATTAAAAATTCATATAATTCATTACTTAAAGCTGGAGTTATACCAGATAAATGAACAATTCCTACATTTTCTAACATTTTATTTATATTAAACTCATCCTTAGAAGCCATAGATATTGCTGAATACTTTCTATCATATATAACTTCTGTACTCCTTAATCCATGTCCTATTTCTGAATAATATATACCTAATCTACCTTCACCTAAAATAATATCTTGAATGTCAACATTATATCCTCTAAATTTATTTATAACCTTTTGTCCTAAATAATTATTAGGAAGCTTTGTTACAAACTTAGTATTGTGTCCAAACATAGCAAGACTAGCTATTACATTAGCTTCTCCTCCTGAATAAACTGCATCAAAAGAATTTGCTTGGATTATCTTTTGATTATTTGGAGGTGTAAGTCTTAGCATTATTTCACCAAAACCTAAAACTTTTTTATCCTTTAAAGATAACTTCATCATACTTCCTCCCACCAAACTTTATTAAAGTTTTGTATTCCTTATTTCACAAAATATATTATCTCTTTAATTGTTTTAACAAAATTTTATATATTACTTTTTAACTTGCTATTTATAATTTTATAAATAATTATCCAAATTTTTCTTTATAAAATATACTTTAAATTATTCTTAAATACATTTATAAACATTTAACATAAATATTTTAAAAATAATATTTTTTTATTTTGTCTATAATTTTTATTTATCCTTTGATAAATTTCTTTCAAATTCTAAAATAACAGTTTCTTCATATTTACCCTTATATGTATTTTTAATAAATTTATCTATTACTTCATCATGAAACCTTTTCCATGACTCTTTTTCTTTTTTAACTAATATTGGATAATATAATACTTCATTTAATTTAGCTGCATCATAATCACCTAATGCATCTCCAACCATTAGAATATTGTCTCTTCTATAGCCCTTTTCAATAAGCTTACTTATGCAATAAGATTTAGACCCAATATTTTGAGTTAACACTATATCAACATTTTCTAAAAGATTATGTTTTTTCCATTCATCTAACACAGCTTGTTCATTTGCAGAAGATACTATTGCTATATCAGCAAATTTTTTAGCTTCCTTGATTCCTTCAGCAACTCCTTTAAATGGAATTTTTTCATCATCACTTAATAAATTAATTGCTTCATTAACATTTTTAGACCAATCTAAAGCTTTCTTTAAACAAATATTATAATTTTCTCTTATTTCAGCTTCTAAAGCTTCATTAGAAAGCTCTTTTGTTTCATTAGTCCATTTTACAAAATCATCAATACCGTCTATATTTTTATATTTTTCATTAACTTCAGTAAGTGCTAAAGCCAAACCTTTAAATCTATTTATTCCTCTAGTTATTGTATAAAGATTAACCTCATTCCATCTATTTAATATTGGAATTTCCCACTCTTGAAGATTCCATTCTGTTATCATACATGGTCCAAAACATTTAATATGTTTAATATCCATTGTATCTATTGCACATCCATCAGAATCTATACAAATAAGAAAATCTTTATTTTTAACAAACCCTTCTAAAACATTTCCCACACCTTCACCTACTTTTATATTTTTTAATAATTATGTCTTCTGAATTAAAATATATAACTAATATACTTGTATACTAGCATATTAATATAAACATTTCAACTATTTTTTGAATACCTTTTCAAAAAATATGTATTTTATTTATTAATTAATCTCCAATTTTAATCTTTTTATAAAAATATGTAATTTAAAAGGCATAAGTTTAAAACTTATGCCTTTTAAATAATTACTTTATTTAACTATTTTATATACTTTAACCCTTATATTACTTAATATTAATAATTTATAATTTCTTTAACTTCTTCTTTCGTTAAACTTCTGTATTTACCATACCCTATTCCATCTATAGTTATATTCATTATTCTTATACGTTCTAATTTTAAAACTTTATATCCAAAAGCTAAACACATTCTTCTAATTTGTCTATTAAGACCTTGAGTTAATATAATATTAAAAGAATTACTATTTATTTTTTTAATTTTACAAGGTCTTGTTATAGTGTTTAATATCTCTACACCACTTTCCATTTTCATAATAAACTCATTATCTATTTCTTTATCTACAGTAACTATATATTCTTTTTCATGATTATTATCAGATTCTAAAATCTTATTTGAAAACTCTCCGTCATTAGTTAGTATTATTAACCCTTGAGATTCTTTATCTAATCTACCAACTGCAAATATATAATCTTCATAATTTACAAAATTTATTATATTATTTGAAACATCTAAAGAAGCTGTGCATGTTATTCCAACTGGCTTATTTAACGCTATATATATCTTTTCTTTTTTCTCGATTTTTTTACCATCTAAGCATATAAAATCAGTTTCTTCAACCCACTGACCCTTTTCAGCTAATTTGCCATTTACTAAAACTCTTTTTTCTTCAATCAGCTTATTAGTTTCTTTTCTTGAACATATACCATAGTTACTAAAAAGTTTATTTATTCTCATTTATTATATCCTTTCAATTTAACAATCTAGACCAGCTAAATACCCTGTTGAATATGCTATTTGTAAATTATAACCTCCAGTTTCAGCATCTATATCAATAACTTCTCCAGCAAAAAATAAATTTTTTATTATTTTTGATTCTAATGTAGATGAATTTATCTCCTTTACACTAACTCCTCCACTAGTTACCATAGCAGCTTTTATAGTTAATGTTTCTATTACCGTAAGATTCATTTCTTTTAAACTATTTATTAATTTATTTTCATCTTCTTTTTTAAGCTCTGAAGCTTTAATATCTGTTAAACTTAAATTTTCTAATATTTCTTTAATAAATTTTTGAGGTAATAAACCCTTTAAATTATTAAATATTGTTTTATTATTATTTTCTCTAATTATTTTAGATAATTCTTCTTTTGTTTTGCCCTTAAGAAAATCTAATGTTATTAAAACTTCTTCATTTTCTAATATTTTATTTATGTAAGATGATAACTTTAAAACACCAGGACCTGATATACCAAAATGAGTAAATATCATATCTCCTTCTATTTCTATTTTTTTCTTTTTTATCTTAGTTTTTAAAACTACATCTTTTAAAGAAATTCCTTGTAGATTTTTTATAAATCCCTCTTTTATTACCAATGGTATTAATGCCGGATAAAATGGTTTTATATCATGTCCATACTTCTTTAAAATATCAAACATACTTCCATCAGAACCCGTTACTGGATAACTTTTTCCACCTGTAGTAACTATAACTTTATCCCCATAAATCTTTCTATTGTCTTCAAGTATAACTCCTTTAACTTCACTATCTTCAATTATAAGATCTATAACCTTAGAATTATATATTAAATTAACACTATTCTTTTTCAAATCTTCTTTAAATACATTTATAACATCTTCTGCTTTATCATTTTTTGTATAAACTTTATTATCATTATCATATTCAATTTTATATTCTAAATTATGTTTTTTAAAATATTCTAAAATATCTAAATTAGAAAAAGTGTAAAAAGCACTATATAAAAACTTTTTATTTGTAACAATTTTATCAAAAAATTCTTCTATATCTCTATTATTTGTTATATTGCATCTACCACCACCTGTAAGTTTTAACTTTTTACCTATTTCATTATTTCTTTCAAGTAAAGTTACTTTATTTCCTGACTTTGCTGAACTTAAAGCTGCCATTATACCCGATGGTCCAGCACCAACAACTATTACATTTTTCATAAAATTAATCTCCAATCTATAAATCAAATTCCATTTATTTTTAGTAAAATATATAATATTATACTATATAATTATTATCTAAATAAACAATAAAGAGTATTTTACTATGATATAAAATTTTAATATTTTAAATTATCATATTTTCAAAGTTTTTAATAATAAAAAAGATACAGTAAATTACTGTATCTTTTTTATTATTAGCATCTTATTACTTCAATCATATATCCATCTGGATCTTTTACAAAAAAATACTTAGGTGCTTCTCCTGGTAATCCCTTTAAATCTGTAACTTCATATCCTAATTTTATATGTTTGTCTCTCATACCTTCTAAATCTTTAGTACCAATTGCTATGTGACTAAATCCATTTCCAAGTTCATAAGGCTTTTCAGGATTATAATTGTAAGTTAACTCTATTTCATATCCATCTTTTTCATTTGATAAATATACTAAAGTAAACTTATGCTCCTTAAAATCTTTTCTTCTAGTTTCTATAAGCCCTAAAGCTTCCTTGTAAAACTTTAAAGACTTTTCTAAATCCATTACTCTTATACATGTGTGTAACATTTTAACTCCCATATTACTCTCCTCTTTTTTTTTAATTATTTATACCAAAATTTATACAATACTATTATTACACATTACATTAAAATTTTAAATCCTATAATAATTAATATTATTCCGCCTAATAATTCAGCATATTTACTAAATATACCTCCAAGTTTTTTGCCAAGTATAACACCAAATAAGCATATTATAAATGTAACCAAAGCTATTATTGATATAGCAACTAATATATTAACTTTTAAAAACGCAAAACTAACTCCAACTGCTAATGCATCAATACTCGTAGCAATTGCAAGTAATATTATACTTTTAGTTGATAGCTCATCATTACTTACATTTTTTATTTGCTCTTTATAATTAGTATTTATTTCATAAGCTAATTCTTCTTCAACATTTTTTAATTCTCTATCTCTTAGGCCTTTTATAAACTCATAAATCATTTTTCCTCCTATAAATAATAGAAGTATAAAAGCTATAAGTGTACCAAATCTCCCCATATATTCAGTGAAATATCTTCCACCAATCCATCCTAAAAAGGGCATAATACCTTGAAAAATTCCAAAATATAATCCTATTTGTATAGCTTTTTTCTTTAAATTTTTCCTTATTGTCATTCCTTTTGCTAAAGATACAGCAAATGCATCCATAGCCAATCCTATACCTGTAAAAATAATAGAAAAAATACTCATTACAAAACTCTCCTCTTATATAAATTACAAAAAAATGAGACTTATGAACAGCAAAAGCTATACGCAAGTCTCGTTATTTAATATTAAGTAATAGAAAACCTATTTACCTAATAACTCATCCTAATTTGTTTAAATATTTTCTTAACACACAAATTAAACACTTAAATATGATATCAAATACACTTAATAAAATCAATATTTTTTATCTAGTATAAACTTTTCTATGACTTTTGAAACTCCGTTATTCTCATTTGTATCAGTTACATAATCTGCATATTTCTTCACGCTATCTTCCGCATTACCCATAACAACTGCAAATCCCGCCTCCTTAAGCATTGATAAATCATTTTCACTATCACCTATACACATAATCTCTTCTTTTTTTATATTAAGTCTTTTTGCAATAAGCTTTACAGCTTCACCTTTTGAAGTTCCCTTTGCCATTACTTCTATAGCTCCATTCCATGAATGTACAATATCAATATCTTCTTTTAAACTTTCCACATCCCCTTTAATTTCATCTATTTTACTACTATTCTTAGTCTCTATAATTATTGCTTTTAATATATCATTTTTATAAAGATTAAAAGCTTCTTTAAAATCAGAAAACTCATAAAACTTAATCTTGTCTTCATTCTTTACCAACTCATTCATAATTCTATGACTATCATTTTCTGGTATTTTAGTATCACTTATTATTCCATAAGGAGTGTCGAAATAAGCTAACAAATTATGTTTTTTTATTATATTATAAATACTATTTAAAACTTCTTCATTTAATACCGATTTAAATAATATTTCATCATTATCTTTTTCTCTAACATAAGCTCCATTAGAACATATAAGTGGAGCTTTAATTCCTGTTACATTTGCATATATTTTAGCTGATGCAAATATTCTACCTGTTGATATAGCAATATTTACTCCTAATTCAGTAGCCCTTTTTAAAGCTTTTTTATTTTCTTCACTAACAAAATGATTTTTATTTAATAATGTTCCATCCATATCTATACAAACTAATTTATACATTCTTAAAAATACTCCTTTTTAACTTAAATTATCTTCAAATTATATCACCTTTATAAAAATTAAAATAGAATTAATTTTTATTTTAAAATTTAATTTTATAAATTAAAAAGGCTTTTCCAATTAAGGAAAAGCCTTTTTTCTTAAAATCTTATACCATTTAAAAAATATCCCAAATTAATAATTAACATCTTTATTTTTAAATTTTATTATTCACATACCTTACCTGGATTTAAAATATTTTTAGGGTCAAAAGTTAATTTAATACCCTTCATAATGCCAACTAATTCATCACTTAATGATTCATTTAAATATTCTTTCTTAGCAAATCCGATTCCGTGTTCTCCAGATACTTGTCCTTTTAATTCTTTTGATTTATCATACATACATTGCATAACTTTTTGAAGTTTTTCACCCCAAGTATTTTCATTTAACTTATCTCTTAATATATAAATATGAAGGTTTCCATCACCAGCATGTCCAAAACTCTTAATTCTAATATCATATTCTTTTTCTAACTTATTAGTATACTTAACAAATTCAGCAACTTTATTTCTTGGTACAACTACATCAACTTCATCCATTTCAGTAGTTGAAGCTTTTATAGCTTCTAAGAAAGCTCCTCTTGCAGACCAAATTGATTCTTGTCTTTCTTCAGTATCTGATATAAATGCATCTATAGCACCTTCTTTAAGACATATATCCGCAACCTTTTCATAATCTTTTTCTATTTCTTCTCTTGAATTTCCATCAAAAGTTAAAAGTAAATATGCATCTGAAGTATGATCTGGGAATTTCTTTCCTAAATATTCTTCTGCTGCAACTATTGCTTCTTTTTGCATAAATTCTACAGCTGTTGGAATTGATTTTGATTTAATTATCTTAGGAACTGTTTCTATTGCAGTTTCTAAGTTTTCAAAAGGAACAAGTAAACTAATTGCTTTTTTAGGTAATGGTAATAATTTAAGTGTAGCTTTTGTAATTATTGCTAAAGTACCTTCAGCACCTACAATTAAATCTTTAATACTATATCCTGAACTATTTTTAACAACTTTACCACCTAAATTCATTACATGTCCATTAGGTAATACAACCTCTAAACCTCTTACGTAATCTCTAGTTACTCCATATTTAACAGCTCTCATACCACCTGCATTTGTACTAATATTTCCTCCGATAGTTGCTGTTTTTTCTCCTGGATCTGGTGGATAGAATAAATCATGTTCCTCTACAAACTTTGCAATTTCCATTAATAACACACCAGGCTCTACAGTTAATGTTAAATTTTCTTCATCAAGTTCTAATATTTTATTCATACCACTTAAATCTAAAACTATTCCTTTATGAATAGCAACTGCTGCTCCAACAAGTCCTGTTCCTGATCCTCTTGCAGTTACTGGAATGTTATGTTCATAAGCATATTTCATTATTTCTGATACTTCTTCTGTAGTTAAAGCTTTAACTACTATATCAGGAAATTCTTTTATAGAGCCTAATTCATCGTGACTATAATCTTCACTTATATTTTCCCCATAAAATACTCTATCACTGTCATTAATTATATTTTCAATATCTTTTATAGTATTTTCTGTAACTTTTCCGTAACTCATGATTATTCCCCCTTGCTTTCCTTTATTTCTTCTATTAATTTTGGAACTATTTCATATATATCTCCAACTATTCCATAGTGAGCTACTTTAAATATTGGTGCCTTTTCATCTTTGTTTATTGCAAATATATAATCTGAATTATTCATACCTGCTGTAAATTGTACAGCTCCAGATACACCACAAGTTATTATAAGCTTTGGTCTTACAGTTCTACCACTTAATCCAACTTGCTTTTTAGCATCTTCCCATCCAGCTTCTATTAATGGTCTTGTTACTGCAACTTCTCCACCTAATAAATCTGCAAGTTCTTGTATCATTTCCATATCCTTTTCTGATTTTACAGCTCTACCTGCAACTACTAATACATCAGCTTCTGATATACTATGTTCTTTTTCCTTTTCAACAACTTCTTTTACTTCTATATTTGAATTTAATTTTGAAGAATCTATATCACATATTGTTAATTTACCACTAACATTTTCACTTCTTTCAGGTGCTGACATTACTTTATATCTAACTGTTGCAAGTTGTGGTCTTGAATTTGGAGTTACTATTTGGGCCATTATATTACCACCAAATGCTGGTCTTATTTGAACTAAATCTGTATTTTCTTTTATATCTAATATTGTACAGTCTGCTGTTAACCCAGTTCTACATCTTGCAGCAACTCTTGGAGCTAATGATCTACCAACTGTTGTTGCACCAACAAGAAGCACAGCTGGTTTAACCTTCTTTATAAAGTCATCAACTACTGCTGCATATGGTTCTATTCTGAAGTTTTTAAGTTCTTTTTTATCATATACCATTACTTCATCTACACCATAGTGTAATAATTCTTCTGCTTTTTCTTTTATATTACTTCCTATAAATAAACAATAAACTTTTTGATTTACCTTATCTGCAAGTTCTTTTGCCTTACCAATTAATTCAAATGTAACTGGATGTATATCTCCATCTACATGGTCTACATATACAGCTACTCCATTCCATTTGCTTTTATCTATTTTAACTACTTCTTCCTCTACGTATTCTACTGCTCCTTTAGGACCTTTTCTTACACACATTTTACACATTTTACAATTTGCATTTATTTCAAGTTTTCCGTCCTTTTCTTCTAAAGCACCAAATGGACAAATTTTTATAATTTCTTCTATGTTGCCTACTTTATCTTGATTTATTACTAACTTTGCCATAATTTACTCCCCCTTAAATAAACTTTAATTCCTTTAATTTTTTAGTCATTTTTTCACTTATCTCATCTGAACTACCTGTCCACATTTCATGGTCATCATTTGATTCTGGTGGGAATATTCTTTCAACTTGAGTAGGAGATCCATTTAATCCATATTTTTTTTCATTTTTATCTTCAAAATCCTTTAAAGATATAACTCTTATTTCTCTATCCTTAGACTCTAAACTTCTTTTATATGAAGGTAATCTTGGTTCAAATATATCTTTTTCTACTGTTATAAGACATGGGTATTTAACATCTACAATTTCTATTGTATTTGGCATGTCCATTTCCACTGTTATAAAATCATCACTTACTTTTAATATTTTTCTTACATTTGCAACATGAGGAATTTGTAGATATTCTGCCATTTCAGGTCCAACCTGTGCTGTATCTCCATCAGTTGTTTGTTTACCACAAATTATCAAATCAAAATCTCCACATTGTCTTATTCCTTGTGATAGTGTATAAGATGTTGCAAGTACATCAGCTCCTGCAAATTTTCTATCTGAAACTAAAGTTCCTTCATCAGCTCCCATTGCAAAAGCTTCTTTTATTACTTCCATAGCTTGAGGTGGTCCCATGCTTATTACCTTTATAACTCCACCTTTTTCTTCTTTTATATTTAATGCAGTTTCTAAGGCATATAAATCATAAGGATTCATTTTTGTATCTATTCCATCCCTTTTTAATACTCCTGTTTTTTCATCAACTTCAACTTTTGATGTTCCTGGTACTTGTTTAATACAAACTATAGTATTCATAAATTTTCACACCTTTCTATTTTAAAGTAATATACAAGCTACTAATAACGTTTACAGTAATATCAGATTTTAAACAGCTCCTATATTACACTTTATACCTTCTTTTTCTACAATATTTTTTAGTTTTTCCATAGTTTCTTTATTAGGACTAACTATATTTTCTGACATTTTATAATCTATTCCTAAACATTCATATTTATTTACTCCTAATCTGTGATAAGGTAATATATGAATTTCAACTAAATTCTTTATAGATTTTGAAAACTTAGCTATTTCTCTAACACTTTCCTCATCACAATTAAAATTTGGAATTATAGGAACTCTTATTATTATATTTTTGCATAAATTATCTATTAACCTTATATTATTAAGTATTTTTTTATTACTTTGTCCAACAAATTTTATATGTTTTTCATCATTTATGCTTTTAATATCTATTAATGCTAAATCCACAAAAGGAAAAACTTCATTTATAGCAGATTCATCCGCATAAGCAGTTGTTTCTATTGCTGTATTTATTAAAGATTGCTTACAGCATTTAAGTAATTCTCTTGCAAATTTAGGTTGCATTAAAGGCTCACCTCCTGATAAGGTAATTCCACCTCCTGATCTCCTAAATTGTACAAAATCTTTTTTTACTATATCTAATACTTCTTTTATAGTTTTATATTCACCAACTTCTACTAAAGAATTAGAATAACATACATCTAAACATTCCTTACAGTTGATACATTTTTCTTTATTTATTATATAATTATTTTTAAAATCTATAGCATCATGCTCGCATGCATTTTCACAGTTATGGCAACCTATACAGTTTTTACTATTAAACATCAATTCTTCAAATTTATGTTGAGACTCTGGATTACTACACCATAAACATCTCAATGGACATCCTTTAAAGAAAACAATTGTTCTAAGTCCTGGTCCATCATTTACTGAAAATCTCTGTATATTAAATATTAAACCTTTTTCTTCATTGTTAAGTATATTGCTCATATTATTTACCCTTCTTAAGTAAATTTTTATATTTAATTTATAAAATTAATATTATAAAACTTATAATTCTAATTCTGTTCTTTTTATAATGTCATCTTGAACACCTTTATCTAAGCATATAAATTGAGCACTATATCCTGCAACTCTAACTATTAAGTCTCTATATTTTTCAGGATGCTTTTGTGCTTCAAGTAAAGTTTCTTTACTTATTATATTAAATTGCATATGCATTCCTTTTTTATCAAAATAGCTTCTAATTAAATTCATTAAATTTTTAAGACCATTATCACCTTCAAGTGTTGAAGGATTAAATTTTTGATTTAGTAATGTTCCACTTGGAGCACTAAAATGATCTAATTTTGCTACTGAATTTGCAGCTGCTGTTGGTCCATTCACATCAGTTCCTCTAGTTGGAGAAACTCCATCTGCAATTGGTTCTCCTGAATTTCTACCATCAGGTGTTGCACCAACTAATGAACCTAAATGTACATTATTTGATACTGGATATAATCCTGGTAAAAATCTTCCACCACGTTGATTATAATGTTTAAGAACTTCTTCACAATATATAAGAGAACCTTCCCTTGTATATTCATCTACTTCGTCTATATCATTACCAAACTTAGGTGCTCTATTTAAAAGCATTTGTCTAATATTTTCATATTTCATTTTTTTCTCTTTATCTTCTAAATCTTTACCAAAATTACTATTAAGTGCTTCTTTTAATTCTTCTAAAGAAATTTTCTTTTCATCAAATACTAATTTTTTTATTGCCATAAATGAATTTCCGACATTAGCTACACCAACTCCTAAAGGACCTGAGAAGCGATAATGTCCTCCACCTTCTTGTATTGATTTTCCTAAAGAAATACAATCATCTAACATACATGATAAAAATGGAAGTGGAGCTCTTTCTCTATGTGCAATATCTACGCAGTTATCTGCTGCTACCATATGGTTAACAAAGAAATGTATTTGTTTTTTATATGCTTCAATTAAATCGTCAATACTTTCAAACTCAGCAAAACTTTTAGTAGTTGATCCAACTTTCTTTCCATTTTCAGTTCCATCATTAATTGCAATTTCTAATACTTTAGCTAAGTTAAAGAATGCTGCATCATACCATCCATCTGTTTTACCAGGTTTTTGTGGCTCAACACATCCAACTATTCCATAATCTCTTGCATCTTCTAAAGTTAATCCTTGATTTACAAGCATAGGAATTATTACTTCATCATTATAAAAAGCAGGTAATCCAGTTCCTAATCTAGCTACTTCGCATGCTCTTATTAAAAATTCATCAGGTGAATTATTCCAAACCCTAACTGATAAAGATGGCTGTGGTAATTTTAAACTTCCTGTTGCATCCATACACAAATAAGTTAAATCATTTGTTGCATCCTTTCCATCAGGAGTTTGTCCACCAACAATTAAATTTTGGAACATTGAATATCCACTAAAGGCTTTAGTTGTAGTTTCATCACGAACTTTTGTTAAGTCATTAAACTTAACCCATAAGCAATGAAGCACTTCTCTATCAAAATCTTTTAATTTTTCTGAATTTTCCAAATCTTTTTTGTAAAAAGGATACATATATTGGTCAAAACGTGCTGGAGAAATAGCATGGCCATTTGATTCTAAACTAATTATTAATTGAATGAACCAAAAAGATTGACAAGCTTCATAAAAAGTTTCAGCTGGATATTCAGGAACCTTATTACAAATTCTTGATATCTCTAATAATTCTTTTTTCCTTGTTTCATCTTTTTCTTTACTTGCTAATTCTTTTGCAAGATTTGAATATCTATGTGCATAATCAATTGCTGCATTACAACAAATTAAAATAGCATCCCAAAACATTTTCTTATGAATATATTCTGGATCACTTTCTTTTGACTTTTTAATTTGTTCTTTTACCTCTTTAATTATTCCAGAAAATCCGTTTTTCAAAACTTTTTCATAATCAACTGATATATGACCAAGACCATTAAAATGATAATTTGCAACAGTAAATACATTAGCTTTCATTGCATTTTTTGTTGATTCTGGCATATAAGCTGTAGCGAGTTCACTAACAGTTTTACCATCCCAGTACTTAAATATTTCTTTCAATTCACTTTTAGTTTCTTCTGAAATTTTAAATGCATCTGATGTTCTTTTCTCTAATTTATCGAATTCATCTACAAGCCATTTGTTTGAAAATTCTGGATAAACTTGAGCTGATCTTGGATTTTTAGTTAAACTTCCAACAATAAGTTCTCCATTTCTTATTGTTATAGGCATTTTTTCTAAAAGAGCTTTTAACGCTTTTGCTTTTCTTATTATTATAGGTTCATTTTCTGTTTTCTTGAAAGAATCAGTTAAAATTCTAGCTCTATCTACTTCAATTTCAGGAAAAGCAGATAAAATTTCTTCTTTTAAAATTTCCACTCTCTTTGTAGGTTTTTCAAATCCTCTTTGTAAAGTTTCCACTTAAATCTCCCCTATCTTTTAAAATAATTAATTTTAATTATTTTTATTTTTTTAAATTAAAACCCAAATACGGGACCTAATAAATAAGTTAAAAGTCCAAACAATATTACAAATACCAAGCAAAACTTAAGTGTTGAATTTAATATTTTTCCTTCTTCTCCAACAAGACCTGTTGCAGCAGTAGCAACTGCTATACTTTGAGGAGATATCATTTTACCAGCAGTTGCTCCGCAAGTATTTGCTGCAGCAAGCCAATATGAATTCAAGTGTAAAGTTTTTGCAACTTCAACTTGAAGCTCCCCAAATAAAACGTTTGCAGAGGTATCGCTACCTGTTACAAAGGTTCCAAGTGCCCCTATTAATGGTGCAATTATTGGATAAAATCCTCCTGTTATTGCTACTAACACTATTGACATTGATTTAATCATTCCACTATAGCCCATAACTTTAGCTAGAGCTACTATAGACATTATTGTTATGGCCGTTTTACCCATTTGTTTACATGTTTTGAGAAGAACTAATGATATCTCTTTAAATTTTGCACCTTGAATTATTCCTCCTATGTATGTTGCTATTATTATTAGTGTTCCTGGAGTTGCAAGCCATAAAAATGTATAAGGCTTTGCACCAGTTCCTCTGTAAATTTTTATTGATGTTTTCACTAAGGATAACTTTTCATTAATAAATGGGAAAAGTGATGAAGTGAAAAATATAAATAAAAATACTAATATAAATGGCGTCCAAGCCCAAATCTTCTTTTTTGTAGTTAAACTATTATTTTTACTTGCTGATTCTTTATAAAATAACTTAGCAACTAAAACCGTTAAAGCCATTGAAAGAATTGAGCCTAATATAGCTGGTAATTCAGCTCCAATATACTTAGCAATTAAAACTTGTGGTAATGCAAAGGATATTCCTGAAACTAATGAAATTCCTAAAACTCCTTTTATTGCCTTAACCGACTTTCCTGTTATCATAACTAATATAATTGGAACTACAATAATAAATAGAAATAATTGAATACTTACTGCATAGGATAATTCGTTTACATTTAAATTAGCTACTTGAGCAAGAGTTGTTACTGGAAGCCCTATAGCTCCAAATGCTGTAGGAGTTGTATTTGCTATTAAACAAATTATTGCCGCAAAAAGTGGATTAAATCCAAGCCCAGCCATTATACTAGCTGGTATAGCAACAGCAGTTCCAAACCCTGCAATAGCTTCTAAAAATCCTCCAAATCCCCATGCAAGAATTAATACCAGAATTCTTTTATCAGTAGTTATTTCCATCATCATTTTTTTAATGATTTCCATACTACCAGTATGCAACGACAAATTATAAGTAAATACCGCAGCTATAATTACTATCATTATAGGCCAAATAGCAAGTGCTATGCCTTCTAATGCTGCTGATAATGACATATCAAACGGCATTTTCCAAATAGTAATCGAAAGTATTATAGTAACTATTAAAGTTATAGGACAAATTTTATATCCTGCAACTTTAAATACACCAAGTGCTACCATAAGCAGAATTATTGGTAATAATGCAATTATAAATTTTAAATAAATATTCATCATTTCCTCCTTCATTATATATACTAACTAGGTGGTATGACCAATTTTCAATTTTATTGTACTCCTTTATTCTAGGTATTTCCAGTATTGTTATTTTTTTAACACATATTTTTTGTAAACGTATTAACAAAAAATAAGGGAGTCATCAAATATGACTCCCTTTTAAGAACAAATTATTAACTTTTAATTTCCATTAGTTTCCTTATTACTTTGTTAATTATTTAACACTTTATATATTCTTTTATTAATTTAAAGTGTTCTTTAAGTGCTATATACGCTTTATAATCATCTTTTGCCTCAAGTGCAAGATAAATTCTTTCATGTAAGTCTAATAATTTCTCTTTATTTTCACTACTTTCTAATATATTTTTTCTTAAGTCAGTTATAAATTTGTCCATTAATTGTGATACTACATTTAAAAGATTTGTTATAAGTTCATTGTTAGCTGCTTTTACTATAGTATAGTGAAATTCTTTATCTATAATTACATTGTTCGATTCTATATCACTTTCCTTAAACATATTAATTAAATTCTTTAATTTTTCAAGTTCTTTTTCATTTATTCTTTTAGCTGATAACATTATAGTAGAAAGTTCTAAAACTTCTCTAAGTTCATATATATCCATTGATGATCCTTGTTTTAACATAAACATCATTGATAATGGCTCTAAAAGTATATCATTAAAATCTTTTTTTATATAATTTCCCGCACCTTGTTTGCTTTCTATTAAACCGATTACTTCAAGAGATCTTATAGCTTCTCTTATTGAAGCCCTACTTACACTCAGATCTTCTGCCATAGCTCTTTCTGTTGGTAACTTTTCTCCCATTTTAAGTTCACCATCTTCAACCATATTTTTTATATGTTCTACTACCTGCTCATAAACCTTTGTGCTTTTTGTTGAACTATTCATCCTTATTCATCTCCTTTATTATTTATTATTTTAACTTATTTTATATTCTATAAATATATTAATAGCATAAATGTATATATAATGTATATACATTTACCTTTTAATCTAATATTTAATATATTATATACTTTGTTTACTAAATCATTTAAATGTATAAATATAATTAAAAATTACATAATAAAAAAAGCTTGCATAAAATGCAAGCTAAAATTTAGTTTCTTATAATTATATAGGATAGATATCCTACATATAAAAGAACTAAAAATGTTCCTTCTATTCTATTTAATTTTTTTATATTTTCTTTATTATTTATAAATATAATAGCCCCTATTATTAAAGTTGATATTATTAAAAATAATAAATCTATAGATAAATTTCCAGAAGCAACAATTGGGTTTATTGTAGAAGACAGTCCTAATATTAAAAGTATATTAAATATGTTAGATCCTAATACATTTCCAATTGCTATCTCTGTTTCTCCTTTAAGAGCTGCAACTATTGATGTTACAAGTTCTGGAAGTGATGTTCCTACCGCAACAATTGTAAGTCCAACTAATTTTTCACTCATCCCTATAGAGTAAGCTATTTGAGATGCTGAATCTACAACAAGCTTTCCTCCTAAAATAATAGCTAAAATTCCAACAATAACTTTTATAACATTAGGTAAAGTTTTAATATTGTTAAATTCTTTAATATCTTCAGAATTTGATCTTCCTTTTTTTGCACTTAATATTAAAAATATTGTATAAATAATTGCAAATATCAATAAAATTATACCATCTAATCTAGTTATAATTCCGTCTTTTCCATCAATTGAAAATCCAAAGCAAACAAAATATAAAGCTAATATTACTAAAATATTTATAAAAAAATCTCTTCTAATTACATTTTTCTTTATTATTAAAGTTCTAGCAATAGCAGTTCCACCTAAAACTACTAAAGTATTAAATATATTAGAACCAAGTACATTACCAATTGCTATACCATTATTACCTTGAAATGCTGAAATTGAACTAACGGCAAGTTCAGGAGCACTTGTTCCAAGTGACACTATCGTAAGCCCTACTATAACAGAAGGTATTCCAGCTTTTTTTGCTATACTAGATGCTCCATCAACAAATATATCTGCTCCTTTTATTAAAAGGATAAACCCTACTATTAATAACACCACATATATAAAATTTGTCATATTAAAATTCCCTTTCTAATAAAACTTATTTAACAAAACTATTTATTTTTTTAACTAAAACTTTTACTTTTTTTTGCTCATCTTCATCATCTAATCCTAAGCAATTTATTGCATAATTTTCTATAATAAGTCCACCAACATTATTAATTGCAGATCTTATAGCTGCTATTTGAACAAGAACATCACCACAGCAAGCATTCTTTTCCATCATACCTTGTATCCCTTTAACTTGCCCTTCTATTCTTCTTAATCTGTTCATTATATCTTTTCTAAGCTTTTCATTATGCTCATCAAAAGTTAATATATCATTATCCATACGTTGTCCTCCTTATACCTCCCTACGGTATTTATTCTTATTATAATATAATACATTATTTTTCTATTTTTTGAAAGTCATTAATATTGTACACTTTTTCTTTACAAAATATTATACTACCATTAAACTTATTGTTAGCAATATATTTTTAGGAGGAAAAAATGAGTATAGTTATTGTTAAAAATATGAATCATGGCTTTGGAGATAGAGCTATATTTGAAGATGTTTCTTTTAGATTATTAAAAGGCGAACATGTTGGACTTATCGGAGCAAACGGAGAAGGTAAGTCTACTTTTATGAATATAATTACTGGTAAACTAATGCCAGATGAAGGTAAAGTTATATGGTCTAATAATGTTAGAGTTGGTTATATGGATCAACACGCAGTATTAACAAAAGGTACATCAATAAGAGATGCACTAAGAGATGCATTTAAATATTTATTTGATTTAGAAGCTGAAATGAATTGTTTATATGAAAAAATGGGTGAAGTTTCAGAAGATGAACTTAATAAAATGCTTGAAAGAACTGCAACAATTCAAGATATGCTTGATAATAATGGTTTTTATATGATAGATGCTAAAGTTGATGAGGTTGCTAAAGGTCTTGGTCTTTTAGATTTAGGTCTTGATAAAGATGTTGACGATTTATCAGGAGGACAAAGAACTAAAATTCTTTTAGGTAAATTACTTCTTCAAAATCCAGATATATTACTTTTAGATGAGCCTACTAACTACTTAGATGAAGAACATATATTATGGCTTAAAAGATATTTACAAAATTATGAAAATGCATTTATACTTATATCTCATGATATTCCATTCTTAAATGATGTTGTAAACTTAATATATCATGTTGAGGAAAGAAAACTTACAAGATATGTTGGGGATTACTATGAATTTAAGAGAATTTATGATGAAAATAAAAAGAGACTTGAAATAGCCTATGAAAAACAACAAAAAGAAATTGCAAGACTTGAAGATTTCGTTGCCAGAAATAAAGCTAATGTAGCAACAACTGGTATGGCCAAATCTAGACAAAAGAAACTAGATAAAATGGAAAGAATAGAACTTACTAAAGAAAAACCAAAACCTGAATTTAATTTTAAATATGGAAAAACTTCTGGAAAAGTTATATTTGAAACTGAAGATTTAGTTATAGGATATGATAAACCTCTTACAAAACCACTTAATCTATATATGGAAAGAGGTCAAAAAATAGCGTTAGTTGGAGCTAATGGCCTTGGTAAATCTACTCTTTTAAAAAGTTTACTTGGAAAAGTTAAGCCTTTAAGTGGTAAAGTCCATTTAGGTGATTATCAACAAATAGGATACTTTGAACAAGAAGATAGAGAAGATAACAATAATACTTGTATCGAAGAAGTTTGGGAAGAATTTCCAAGCAAAACTCAATATGAAATAAGATCAGCTCTTGCAAAATGTGGTCTTACAACAAAACAACTTGAATCTAAAATTAGAGTTTTATCTGGTGGTGAAGCTGCAAAAGTTAGACTTTGTAAAATATTAAATACAGAAACAAATATTTTAATATTTGACGAGCCTACAAACCACTTAGATGTTGATGCAAAAGATGAACTTAAAAGAGCTTTAAAAGAATATAAAGGAACGATACTTTTAGTATCTCACGAACCTGAATTTTATAAAGATATAGTTACAGAAATTTGGAATTGTGAAGATTGGACTACTAAAATAATATAAAATTTCAAGAGTTAGCTAAAATTTAGCTAACTCTTTTTATAAATTTATTTAACTTTATCTATTTTAATATTATTAAATGAATTTACTATTATATATTTACTATCTCCTACATTCATATACTCTATTTTAACCTTATCACCAACACTACTTAAAGCTACTTCTCTAGCTGTTTCTGTTGATACTGAATATATATTATCTGAACCTTTAAGCTTAATATCATATATACTAGTTCCTTCTTTTATAACAAGACCTATTCTTTCTATTTCTCCTTCTATAACTTTAGCGCTATTACTTCCTTCCAAAGAAATGTTTGTGTTAGTTAAAACTTCTAAATATTTATTTAATGTTGCTTGAAGAGAATCTCCAACTGCAACAGTATTGTAATTTTTAACATTAACCATAGCATAATTTTTAACTAATCCATTTGCATCTTTTAATGTCATAAAATACGTTGGTTCATTCTGAATATTTATTAAATAAGGGAATGTAGCTGTATATTTATATTGCTGAACTTTTCCTTCAGCGGACTTCATTGCAGCTGTTTCAGTTGCACCTGATGTTTTATACATAGTTGTTTTTCCAGTTCTAGTGTTAGTTAAAGTAAACCCTACTAATCCCTCATCATTTCCAACAGAAGTTATACCAGTATAATAATAACATTCATTTTTGTTATAAATAAGATTCATTCCATCTGTTGATACTAATTTATCTTTATCACTAAAATTAAATACTCCATGAACTAATGTACCCCATTTATCAATATAATTTTTTATAAATCTATCTGGTTGTATTCTATCAACCCATTTTGGCATATTATCTATATCATAAACTTCTGACTTACCACTTTGTGCATCAATTATTAAAGCACCTATTGCTTTATATTCTGTAATTCCAATAGCATTATCATATCTTGTTATTACCCAGTATGGCTTTCCACTATCATCTAATTCAAAAGTATAATCTGTATGGGCTTTCTTCATGTCCCTTAAAAAAGCTGCTCTATTTAAATCTGAAAAAAGATATGCTGAATCTAAATATTTTATCTTTAATGGTTTTCCATCAAGTTCTGTTACAAGCTGTACATCATTTTGATTAGTTGCACTAACCTTTACATACCCCGCAGTTCCTTCCATATTTGATAACCATTTAAAAAGTGATGAATGTTCAAGAGGTGCTACATAACAAAGTTCTCCATTGACACTTTGAAGAGTTAAATCACCTACATAAACTTGGCTTCCAAGGCTTGGTATTTCACCAAGTTTTTTGTCAGCTAATTTATCTGCTAGCTCTTTATCTATTGTAGGAAGTTGTTTTAAATCTATGTGATCTATTTGACTTGAAAATTCAACTGATTCAACCGGTCCAATTAAATTTCTATGATTTTTATAACTTATAACTGGACTAAAAAATACCATAAGTCCTACATATATTAAAAATACAATAACTCCTGACATAATGTATTTTTTACTAAAATGTGTAACTCCATAAATTATGCTACAAACTATAAAGGGAAGTATTAATACAAAAAAACTTAATGATAAATCAAGTATAAGCTTACTTTGAAATAATAATATTACCCCCAATAATAAATAAGCAATTAAAAGCCATTTTAAAAATTGATTAAATTTAGCAGTTTTATTTTTAATATTTTCCGTAAAACTATTTTTTGCATTTTTCATTTTAGATATATTTTCAAATATATCTTCAAAATCACCTCTACCATTCATGGTATATTCCTCCTTTTATTATATTGTTACAATTATATCATAATGTAATATTTAATACTATATATTAATAAAATTTATTCATTATTTTTTTAAAATATATAAAAAAAAATAATAGCTATGTTATCTTTTAGATAACATAGCTATTATTCAAAATTTTCTATTCTTATTATATTTTTTATTTTTATAGATTTTCTTAACTCATATATATAATCTATTGCATCAATTATTTGTATTTCTTTGCATTTATCAG